>JBBSPS010000131.1:0-11240 GCA_038258655.1 Bacteroidia bacterium | reverse complement strand
TTATTCTTATGAGAAGTTTCGTTCCTGCATTCCGCTTCTATTTTCAACTGATCCCAATTTTCTTTGATTAATGCTTCTTCCGGTATAGTATGTTTTATCTGAACACTTTAATATATAAACATATAAGTGCTTTAAAACGGACATAAATTTAAGTATTTATTTGATTAATGCTTTCGTACGTTCTCGACTCCGCTCGAACTGACAATACGCGCGTAACTACTTCCCAATCACTTTAAACTCCGTCCTTCTGTTTTCCTGACGATTTTCATCGGAATCATTTTTTACTTTTGGCTTGGTATCACCATAACCCTTGTAGGTAAGTCGTTTTGCATCAATGCCGTTCGTTATTAAATAATCATAAACGGACTTTGCACGGTTTTGTGATAAGAGTTGATTCATTTTTTTTTCACCAACATTGTCGGTATGTCCACTTAATTCAATACGCAATGTTTTATTGAGATTTAAAAATGCGACCAATTTATTTAACTCCGCTTTCGATTCCGGTTTCAGATCAAACTTTGCGGTTTCAAAAAATACATTTTTTAATTCTACTACAGAGCCTGTATCTATTGATTGTAATGGAACATCCATTTGAAATGGTTTTGTTTTATCAGTTAATTCTTTCAATGAAAAATTTTCAGAATAAAATAAATAACCCGTTTGAGAAACATTCAAGGCATAATTTTTATCTACCGGAAGTGTAACTAAAAATTCACCATTCCCGGAGTTGGCGTCAGATTCAATGGTTGTTTTAGCTGTTTCCAGATCGATCAATTCAAAATGCGCACCGAGTGGTTGTTTTGTTTTAGCGTCATATACTTTCCCTTTTACATAGGTGATCTTTCCGGGACGCGCAGCTTCATACAAGTCAAATTTATAGATATCTAAACCACCGAAACCGCCTGCTCTGTTGGATGCGAAATAAGCGATGTCGCCGGAAGCACCAACTAATAAACTATGGTCATCACCAAACGTATTTATAGGGTAACCCAAATTTATCGGTGTTCCCCATTCTCCTTTATCATCTTTTCTAGAAACATAAATATCGTATTTTCCCATTCCAATATGACCGTTAGAACCAAAATAAAGTGTTTTTCCATCCGGATGAATACAAACAGATTCTTCGTCACCTGCGGAATTTACTTTAGGGCCAAGGTTTACAGGAGCACCCCAACTTCCATCCTCTTTTAATGTCGACACATAAATATCGTGGTGCCCCATTCCACCCGGACGGTTACTTACAAAATATAAATTTTTTCCATCAGCCGAAAAAGAAGGTTGTGTTTCCCTGTATTTGGTATTTACTGTATTACCAAGGTTGTAAGGTTTCGACCAATTAGTACCAATTTTCTGAGAATAAAAAATATCACACCCTCCAAGCCCTTTTCTGCCGGCACCCCAACCGCCATATTGGTCAATACAAACAGTGAAAAATAAAATTTGCCCATCTGCCGAAAGAGTTGGAGCACCTTCATTACCGGGGGTATTAATCCCATTTCCTATCAATGTTGCCTTTTGCCAACTATCATTAACTTTTTTACTTACCATAAAATCTTCCTGGGTTGGAATTGTTTCAGTTCTGTTATTACGTGTAAATAAAAACAGTTGATCATCGGCAGTTACAGCTGGGAAATATTCATCAAATGGGGAATTTATTCCATCACCCATATTTTTAGGATCAAAAGGTACAGGGTTTTTCATTGCTTCAATCGCGAAATTGCAATTGGCTAGTTGATCTTCAGCAATATCACGTGAGTCAGGATTTATATTTTGATTTTTTAAATAGGTTTCATAATCTTTTTTTGCATCAGTGTATTTTCCAATAGCAATTTCAAGATTCCCTAAATTGAAAAATGATTTTTTATCGAACTTCGGATTGATCTGCAATGCTTTTACATATTCATCAATAGCTTGTTGTATTAGATTTGATTCAGCATAAATTTCTCCTAACAAAAAATGAGGTTCAATAAAGTTGGGGTCTTTTTCAATAGCTTTTTTCAACTCTTCTTTTGCTTTATCATCTTGTCGCTGATTAAAAGATTTTAACGCATCTTCAAATAAAGAGATCGCTTTTTTATTGGTAGAAGTATATTCACCCGGAGGTAATTGTCCCTTACAAGTAAAAGCAATAATGAATATAATAAATAGGAGGAAATAATTTTTCATAATAATATACTTTATAAAAGTTAAATTGTGTATAAAAAATCAAACAAAATAAAAGATTTTGTTAGCGCGTCATTGCGAGGAACGAAGCAATCTCATTTATGTGCGGTTGAGATTACTTCGGTGAAAAACCTCGCAATGACGCATTGAATTAGCATTGTAATTTATTAATAAAATTAACTTATATAAAGTATAATGTATTTATTCAATTATTGAGCCAAAGTTATTAAGGAATATTCATAAACTTATGTGTCTGCAACGACACGTTCCATTTGGGGTTTGCCATTACATAATCTACAATTAAAGGCATCATTTCTTTGGCCTTGCTCCATTCGGGTTGAAGAAATAATTTGCAATCAGAATTTATATGTTGTGCGTTTTTTTCTGCCCATTCAAAATCATTTTTGTTGTAAACGATTATTTTTAATTCATTCGCTTTTAGGAAATTTTCAGGCAAGGGCGCGCTATTTTTTTTAGGAGATAAACAAACCCAATCCCATTCACCCGTCAATTTATAGGCCCCAGATGTTTCAATAAATGTTTGAATCCCTTTATTTTTAAATTGTTTGGTAATGTAATCCATGTTATACATACTTGGCTCACCACCTGTTACTACAACAGCTTTTGCAGGGAACTGACTCGCATTTTCCACAATTTTATTTGCATTTGTAAGCGGATGCAAACTTGAATCCCAACTTTCTTTTACATCACACCAATGGCAACCAACGTCGCATCCTCCCACGCGAATAAAATAAGCGGGTTTGCCGGAATGGAAGCCTTCACCTTGGATAGTGTAGAACTCTTCCATCAAGGGTAATTCGATGCCTTGTTCTAATAATGTTTTATGTTGTTTTGTTTCCATTTTTTAGCGCAAAGAACGCAAAGTATTAATGTGATTTTTTCTTTGTGCCCTTTCCTCTGCGCTTTTTTCTTAGCGTCCTTTGCGGTTATTTTTTTTAATGTTTATTCGCGCCTTAGTGTTAAATAATTTCCAATATTAGCATTTCAAATTCCAACGGATTTAATTGTTCTTTCAAATCAACAATCAATTTTTTACCCGAGTTCAAATAATAAGGAGAAATGTTATCATACCGTTCCTGCAATGTTCCTTCCGGAAAAAATTTATCTTTTATTTTTTTAATTTGATTAATGCCGGTTTCTTGTTTTTGTTTTTCGGCTCGTACTAATTTGCTTTCAATATTTTTTAAAGCATTGATCGCTTTTTGTAATTCGGCTTCCACACTGGCTTTTAGAGTGATGTCTACTGCTATTGCTTTCGCTGAAATTTCAGCATACACAGTTGCAAGTTTTTCTTTTTCTTTTTCTAATGATAATTCGGTACTCGAATTTTTGTTTACATATTCTTTAATCAAGGTTTCCATCTCTTTAAAAATATCTGCAATATTAAATCCCAATTTTTGCAACTGATGATTTGATTTTTCGTCTGTTAATGTCACAAAATTTCTCGGAATTAAAATGGGGAAGTTTATTTTATGATGATCGAACATTGTTTTGTATTCCATCCAATATGCTATTTCTCCCGGGCCACCAACATACGCCAGGTTTGGTAATATTTTTTGTTGGTAAAGAGGCCGTAATACTACATTCGAACTATATTCTTCAGGTTTTAGATTTAGTATTTCAGGTGTCGGTTTTTCAATCCGGATACGATCATTAGTAGTTAATTGAAATACATTTATTTCACGAGGATTTACTTGCACATTATAACCTGCTTTTTTTAATTGAGCCGCACTTTCATTTACTATTTTATAATTGGTATTGTTTTTTATATCGTCTTTAATAATATCAGAAAATTCCGATTTTAATTGAGCATCATTTCCATCAATAATTACTAACCCATATTCTCCAAACAGTTGATGAACCAAGTAACGAGTAGCATCAGTAAGATTGTTGTGTTTTAAATAAGCATTTTCAATCAATTGAATAAATTCTTTCGCATTTTCAGAACCTCCTAAAATTTGTTTTAATTCTTCAATTACAGGGCCCAACGAATCAGTATTTAATTTACCAACAGGGCCTTTTGCCTTTTCATTATTCCATTTTATTTTTTTACCGAATAAATTGATATAGCTTATTTCCTCGAAATCATGATCTTCCGTAGCCATCCAATATACAGGTACAAAATTGTAAGAGGGATATTGTTTTTTTAAAATCTCCGCAAGATTGATTGTGGTAATTATTTTGTAAATAAAATACAATGGGCCGGTGAAAAGGCATAATTGATGACCCGTACAAACAGTGAATGTGTTCTCTTTTAAAAGAAGTTGAATAGAAGTTGAATGTTGGATATTGGATCTTTGATATTGGGACTGAAGGACGTCAACTAATAATTTGCGGTTAATAATTTCTTTGCTTTTATCATTAATAGCTTGTTGAAATGATTCAAGTTGCGGCACGTACTCATAAAAATTGCGTAACGATTCATCTCCATTGATGTAAGCGATCATCAATTTTGAAAATTGTCCGGTGTCAGATAAATGTATTTTGGATTTTTTTAAAGCCATAATTTGTGCTGCAAAGTTAATTATTTTGTTGGCTTAATTCTTACCTTTGTATCATTGCTAATATCAATTATACTCATACTATCAAAAAATGAATAATATAGAAATTGAAAACCCCTGGACAACTTTAAAGTCAGAGAAAATATATGATTCACCCTGGATCGGGCTTACCAAGCATGATGTGCTTAATCCGAATGGTAATCCTGGAGCATATTCTGTGGTACATTTTAAAAATTTAGCCATTGGTATTTTAGTGCTGGATAAGGATTATAATACCTGGATTGTTGGCCAATACCGTTATCCGATCGAAGAGTATTCATGGGAGATTCCAGAAGGTGGTGGTAAAAGGGATATTGCTCCTTTAGATTCCGCAAAGCGTGAATTGCTTGAAGAAACTGGTATCACTGCAAATAAATGGACAAAAATTCAGGAAATGTATTTGAGTAATTCAGCAAGTGATGAATTTTGTATTCTATACATAGCACAAGATCTGAGTTTTGGAAAATCAGAACCCGAAGATGATGAACAGTTGGAAGTTAAGAAACTTCATTTCGATGAACTTTACCGAATGGTTGAAGTAGGTGAAATAACAGATAGTTTAACAGTTGCGGCTGTATTAAAAACTAAATTGTTAATGTTGGAAAGGAAGATATAATTGAATTTTGTTTGAGAGGTTGTCATTTATAGTTTATCGACAAAGTGTGTACAGAGTCTTTGCTTGTTTTTCGATTAACCTCGCATGAACTTCAAATAGACATTAAAAAAAATAACCATGATTATTGATTTAAAAGGAAAAAATATATTGGTTACCGGAGCAAGCCGTGGAATTGGTAAATCTATTGCAGAGAAGCTTGCCGCTGCGGGAGGACGCGTTGCAATTCATTATAATAAAAATAAAGAAGAAGCGGAAAAGTTAGCGCATCAGATGGGAAACAATGCTGCTGTTTTTAAAGCGAATCTTGAAAATAAAAATGAGTGCAGGGATTTATTTAAGGAAGTAATACGTTCATTCAACCATTTGGATGTGCTGATAAACAATGCTGGCGTATCATTCTGCTCACCTGTAAATGATGAAGATAAAAATTGGGATGATTTGTGGGATAGAACTATGAGAATAAATTTAGATGCTGTTGGTATTTTGTGCAGGGAAGCGATCAAACATTTTTCTGAACGGAATGAAGGACGCATCATTACCATTGCTTCACGAGCTTCATTTAGGGGAGATACTCCTGAATACATTGCTTATGCCGCATCTAAAGGTGGCTTAGTTTCTTTAAGCCGATCAATTGCCCGTGGATATGGTAAAAAAGGAATAAAAGCTTTTTTGATCGCGCCTGGATTTGTTGAAACGGATATGGCTCAGGAATTTATTGATGAATACGGAAAAGATTATGTTTTAAGTGACCTGGCATTAACTACTTTAACTCAACCTGAAAATATTTCTCCATTTGTAGTTTTATTATCCAGCGGACTTGGCGATCATGCTACCGGATGCACTATAGATATTAACGCAGGAAGTTACGTGCATTAAATTTAAAATGTGAGCGCTCACATTTTAACTACACTTAGTTTGACACTATAGAACGTTCTGCAACGCTTTGTGATAGCCAGTTTGAGCGTAGTAGAAGACTGTGGGAAGCTGCAGCAATAAATTCAAGTAGTTAATATTATGCCTTCTTTTATTTCTGTTTACATTGTGCGATGCCGCATGTAGCTTATAAAAGTAATAAAAAACACCTGTTAACTAAATTACAATTCTTCGGAAGTACCAACATTTTAAAAGAAGGAAATAGTATCTTTGAAATAATACAACATGCATTAAAATGAAAACGTATATCGAAGAAAAAACATTTGAAAGAATTAACTTTTCAGAAAATGCCTTAGCAAAAGGGGATTACGAAAATTGCACTTTTTCTAATTGTGTGTTTTTAAAAACAAACCTATCTTCAATAAATTTTTCTGAATGTGAATTTGAAGGTTGTGATCTTAGTCTGGCTAAACTAACTAATACATCGTTCAAAGATGTAAAATTTAAAAATTGCAAACTGTTAGGACTGCGTTTTGACGACTGTAATAAGTTTTTACTCTCCTTTTATTTTGAAAATTGTGTACTCAACTTATCTTCATTTTATAACTTAAAATTAAGGAATACCCGTTTTAATGATTGCAAATTAGAAGAGGTAGACTTTGTAGAAACCGATCTTACGAATTCATTATTTAAAAATTGCAACTTGAATAAAGCCGTTTTTGGAAGCACAGTATTGGAGCATTCAGATATAAGCACTTCTTTTAATTTCTCTATTGACCCTGAGGCGAATCGAATAAGGAAAGCGAAATTTTCACTGGCAGGAATTGTAGGCCTTTTGGATAAGTATGATATTGAAATACATTAAATAAGATACAAACAAAATGAAAGATGTACTGAAAAAATTGAAATTTAAAGCCGAAGGTATAATAATAAATGCTCCCGCCGCTATTGAGAAAGAATTTGTAAAATCAGGTTTTGTAACATCATTTGATAAAAACGAAAAAAGTAACAACACGCTGTTCTTTGTAAACAATAACAAAGAATGTCTTCATTTTTTAAACAAAGAACTGAGGAATATTGAACCGGACAGTGTTTTATGGTTTGCGTATCCAAAAGGAAGTTCAGGAATAAAAACGGATATTAACCGTGATACATTAAGAATAACTGCCGAAGATTTCGGAATAACAACTGTAACACAAATCGCAATTGATGATACATGGAGTGCCTTACGCTTTAGGCCTATCGATAGAGTTGGAAAGAAATAATAGATATTCACGATAAGTAAATAGTGGAAACAATTAATATTAAAAGAGCCTCAAATAGTGATTTGGCTGATTTGCAGAAGATCGGAATACAAACATTCCGTGAAACCTTTTCAGAAAACAACATCAAAGAAGATATGGATAAATATCTGGAGGAAACATTCAACAAAGATGTTTTAACAAAAGAATTGGCCGAGCCCAACTCCCAATTTTATTTGGCATTTAACACTGGTGCAGTGATCGGTTATTTAAAGATCAATTTTGGTGCTGCTCAAACCGAAATGAAGGACAAAAATTCCCTTGAAATTGAAAGGATCTATGTCCGGAAAGATTATTTGGGCAGATCAGTGGGGCAGCTTCTTTACAATAAGGCCCTTGACATAGCTCGTGAAAAGAAAAATAAATTATTATGGTTAGGTGTATGGGAAAAAAATACAAGAGCAATAAATTTTTATAAAAAGAATGGCCTTGTAGAATTTGACACACATATTTTTAAATTAGGAAACGATCTGCAAACAGATGTTTTGATGAGAATAGAATTTTAATCTATTTGTTAAAAACAATTCTAACTATTGTTTACAAATAATCTAAACTTTTATCATATAAATTTCAATGCTTCAGCATAACTCCCATAACAAAAAAATTAAATGAAATTTAAACAGTTTCCTAACATTGTTTAAAAAAAATTGCAAAAAAAATGTAACCTATTTAAAATAATTTAGTATACTTGCGGTATAAAATAATTAAAGACAACATCCCACCGTTTTATTTATAACATTTTCTGTTATAAAAATTGCCAATAAATTTTTAAATTTTTATTAACAAAATAATTTTACATTATTTAATATTCCTTTATTTCGCTTTGTTTAAGTGGGTTTTGAGCCGTATTTAAAAGTATTGGGTTATTGTAAAAAATATTTGTTTATGAAAATTAAATATTCATATATTTACGCGCTTTAAATTTTTGCACGAATTTTAACATAAAATTAAATAATATGCTACGAAAATTATTTACTGTACTGTCTATTATTGCATGCACATCAGGTGCATTGATCCAGGCACAAAATGAGTCAGCTGTAAAAGTAAAGCTCACCGATAAAGCCAATCATGAAACAATTCCATTTGCCAATGTAGTAGTTGAATCTGGCGGCATCCAGGTAGGTGTTGGAACTACCAACATTGATGGAGAGGTAATGATAAAACCTTTAAACCCGGGTAAGTATAATGTAAAAGCAACGTATGTTGGCTATCAAACAGTACAAATAGAAAACGTAATTCTTTCAGTTGGTAAAACAGCTTATCTTAATATGGAAATGACTGCCGGCCAGCAATTGAAAGAAGTTGAAGTAGTGGAATATTCCGTACCATTAATTGATCCTTCAACTGTATCGGGTGCAACTGTTACCCGCGAAGATTATCAGAATATGGCGAGTAAAAATATCAATTCGGTAGCGGCTACAACAGCAGGTATTTATCAGGCAGATGAAGGGGCTGGATTAAATGTAAGAGGGGCCCGTTCTGAAGGTACCGCTTATTATGTTGATGGGCAAAAAGTGATTGGTAGTGCCGGCGTTCCCCAGTCAATGGTAGAACAAATAACTACAATTGTAGGAGGAACCCCCGCGGAATACGGTGATGCCACAGGCGGTATCATTTCAATTACAACAAGAGGGCCGGCTAGTAAATACAGTGCAGGAGTGGAAGTAATAACTTCAGGGGCAGGTGAAAAAAAAGGCTTGGACGCGTATGGATATAATTTTGTAGGCTTTTCAATTAACGGCCCGATATTACTAAAAAAAGATTCTGTGAGTAATGTTAAAAAATCAGTTTTAGGATTTAGCATTGGAGGAGAGGCGTCTCATGTAAATGATGGCGATCCCTCAGCGATCGGTATGTACCGGATAAATAAAGATAAATTGGCTGACTTGGAACAACATCCAATACGCCCTTCGCCACAAGGGAATGGTTTTGTTCTAAACTCTGAATATGTTACTGCAAATGATCTCGAAAAAATTAAAGCGAAACAAAACGCAGCTTCTAATGTAGTGAATTTGAGTGGCAAGATACAATATCAACCGACTACTAATTTAGGTATTACAGTTGGCGGCTCCGTAAATTATAACAAATACCATTCTTTTGTATATCAGTATGCGTTATTTAATCCGGTAAATAATCCTCAGGTAATAGATGATACCTGGAGGATATTTGCGAAATTGACTCAAAAATTCAATTCAGCTAGTACCAAAGAAGAAGAGAAATCGTCATCGGTTATTAAAAATGCTTATTTCACGCTTCAACCGAGTTATGAAAAAAGAAATTATACTCGCGAGGATGATAGCCATAAAGATAATTTTTTTGACTATGGTTATATTGGTAAATTCCATCAATCAATAGCGAATACATATATCCTTGAATCAAGGGACAAATATGATGTAAACGGTGATGGGAAAAAAGATACTGTAACCGCGCTTTTTCACAATGGTTTTGATTTTACAGACCTTTCATTTGTTCCCAGCGATAAAAATCCGACAGGGACTAATTATACACAGCAGTATTATAATTATGCCGGGACTGCGTCAAATGGTTCAGAAGTTCAGCAAGGTTTTGGTTTGCTGAATGGAGATAATGCAACAAACATTTATTCAATATGGCGCAATACTGGCCGTCAATATCCAAGCTACGAGAAATTTAATAATTCGCAGTTTCGTGTAGTCGCGAATTTTTCGGCTGATATAAAAAACCATGCCATACAAATAGGATTTGAATATGAACAAAGAACTGAAAGGGATTTTTCTTTGAGCCCGGTTGGTTTATGGACACGTATGCGTCAATTAGCAAACGCTCATATCCAGAATTTAGATTCAATTCCTGTCTATAATGCTACTTTATCAACTCTTTCCGGCATTCCTGCTTATGATTTCAACCGCAGAAACGATGGAACCCAAAAACAATTTGATAGAAGCTTACGTGAAAAATTAGGTAAAGATCCAAACGGTACAGAGTGGATTGATGTTGACTCTTATGACCCATCCATGTTTACCCTTAATATGTTTAGCGCCGACGATCTTTTGGTTAATGGAGGATCCTCTCAATATGTTAATTATTATGGGTATGACTACACCGGCAAAAAATTAAGCGGCAAGCCAAGCTTAGATGACTTTTTCACCAAAAAAGATGTTAATGGCAATTATACCCGCCAGGTTGGCGCATATCAGCCAATTTATATAGCCGGTTATATACAGGATAAATTTGATTTTAGAAATTTAAAATTTAATGTTGGTTTACGTGTTGACCGTTTTGATGCGAATCAAAAAGTATTAAAAGATAAATACTTATTATATGAAGCCAAAACAGCGAATGAAGTAAATTATTCGCAACTTGGTGCAATACGCCCGTCAAACATTGGCGATGATTACGTGGTATACGTTGATAATAAAGATGCCCCCACAAAGATAGTGGGTTACCGTTCCAAAGATACCTGGTATAACGCCCAAGGTACGGAAACAACGAGCCCTGCAACTGAATTGTCAGGGTCCAATACTGTAGATGGCCGCATCAATCCTTACCTGATAGATCCCTCCGCTGCAAAAAAACAGCTAATTAGTCCGAAAGTGTTTACAGACTATACACCACAAATTAATTTTATGCCCCGTATAGCTTTCGCTTTTCCTATTTCGGATGTAGCTAATTTCTTTGCTCATTACGATGTATTAACACAACGTCCTCCTGGAAGTAATAGGATGGATCCAATTCAGTATTTGAATA
>JBBSPS010000130.1:0-11332 GCA_038258655.1 Bacteroidia bacterium | reverse complement strand
TTGTGTACATCTATGCCACAACCGATGGAAACTATTTGTTCGTAATGAATCGTTTTTTTCATTGTATAGGTTTTTAGTTTACACAATGCTACGAAAAATTCATCGGTGTTTGTGCGCAACAGCACATGGCTATTTCATGGTTCGAGTTTTTTATATAAGCTAAGATAGTGATTTTTTGAAATTAGCATGTAATTATTCTAATGGATACACATAGATACTATTATCAGAACTGCCGGTAACAAGATTAAGAATTCCTTCATTGTTCATGTCGCCAATGCTGAAACGGGTTTTTCCCTTGACAGGAAAGGCATTACAGAGCGAACCATTTTCATTGAATAAATATAGTTCGTTGGATGTTTCAGATATAACGCCGATTTTTCCTGTTCCATTTTCAAATAAGAAAAATAAAGAAGGTTGTAAAGTGTTTTCTTTGAACTTATATTTATATAACAATGATTTGTCTTGCGAAAACACTTTCAATTCATTGTGTGTCAAAAAAATATATTCTTTTGTTTTATCATTGTTGATGTCTTTATAATCAAAGTAAGGCGCTGTTTCAAAATCCTGGAATTTAATGCGTTGCTTATCTCCGGATAAACTCACCTTAATTACATTTCCCAATGTATCCGCTGCTATAATAGTTGACTTGGTATAATCTTTTCCCGCTTCAATATAAAAATTACGGATTCCTTGCGGCAGTTGTTCTTTCATATTGACGCGTGTTTTGCCGTGGCGGTCAAGAATATAAATTTCTCCTTTTACATCAATGGCACATAAATGATCTTTCTCATTTACTTCGAAAAATTGAACAGGTAAATACACCATATCGGCTGTTTTATCAAATTTAAATTCTGTTACCTGTTCTCCGTTATCTTTAAAACAAAGTATCTTTTTATTTTCACAGGCAATAAAAATCCGGTAATCCTTATTTTTTTCGTAGTCAACAACAGAGATCGCATTGGTAGCCGGCGATTTTAACTTAATAGGAAAACCTTTCATGTCATTGCCATTCCGGTCATACATATAAATGGCGTTTTGTGTGTTGAACAGCAGTTGCAGTTTATTATTTTTAAGAACATCCACTTGTACAACATCACTCATTATTTTTTCCTGTAATTGTTTTGCCCAGATAATTTTCCCTGTATTGCTGATGAGATAAATTTTATTGGCATCATCTTGCACAAATATTTCTTTGGCTTTTGTGTTGTGATTGATCACTAAATATGGTTTTGAACTTATAGGAGCATCTAATTTACATTCCCATAAAGTGGTGCTCTCTTTTTTATAAACTGGATTGTATTTTAGGTAAACAGTGCTGTAAAATAATTTGTTGTTGGTGGCAAACTGTATTCCGGCTGCTTCAAATTTGTGAAACAATTCCAACCGATTCTCCATATCTTTTGACAACTCTTCCGTTACACAACCACTGTAAATATTGGTAGATCTGGCAATCGCGGAGTATAAATAAACATTGGTTTCTTTTGAAATATTTTCAGCAAAATTTTGATAATTTTTATCCCTGGCCAATGTTTTATTATTTTCGAAATCATTAATAAAATTACGCATAGCTTCATCCGTATTGCCAAAAACAATATAATCATCAATAGAAGTAAAATAATTTTTTGTGATCTTATTAAATTGCCAACCGAATAATTGAGGTAGTAGATCAGGCAAATTCAAAAACGTGATGATGTGTTCGCGATACATTGTTGCTCGCGGTTTTTCTTTATTTTTTTTATTTATTGAATCAGCCAAACTAATCAAACTATTTGCGGCATCATTTATATTGTTGGAGCGAATTACCGCGTAGGAATTATTTGTAAGGTCAGTTGATGAAGGTTCAGTAATTACTAAAGCCATTTCATTATCTATCCAATTGAGCATGGAGCGTTCAATATTAATATGATACTTTGTATTGATGCTTTCCATGTATTGTTCATTGTGTTGCGAGCTGTGTTTCACACTCAAATAATTTTTATAATCATGATGGAATGTTTTTATATTGCTGATGCCAAAAAATAATAATAGCGCTGTTTTTGAAGGGATTATTTTTGTCAGTTCAATTTCCTGAGGTTTTTGTTTACTGAATAAATTCAAAAAACTAATGGATGAATCATTGGCTTGTGTAAAGCCGCTTAACATCAAAGCGTTTGGTTTAATTGTTACATCCCATCCGGAACAATCAGCAAAATCCGCCAATCCATCTGTTTCTTTTTGTACAGTAGGAAAAATAAAATGATTGAGGATACTCGGAAATGTTTTATAATTCACATATACATTGACGTCAACATTTTTACCGGCTGTATTTATTACTTTACTGAAATTTTTATCATTCGCTAATGAAGTACCTGATTTTAACTGACGAATAGCATCTTCCACTAGGTTTTGTTTGCAGCTGATTATCAAAATACCTTTTAAAAAAGCAAAACTTACCGAATCTTTCCCTTTCGGATGAATGGAGCCAATATTTACTCCATCGTAATTACGGTAAGTAGGTATAAAATTATTATTTGTCGCTTTAATGAATTCATCAATGCTTGTTTTATGTGTGAGATTGGGTAAGCTGTACACAAACAGAAAGTCAAAAGCGCACGCACCTGAAACATGGGCAGAAATAAATACAGAATGGTTATCCAACAGATCTAAAACAGTAGGAGATAAGTTTAAAAGAGAATCCAGATACTTGGTTTGTAAATTAAGCTTTGTAAAGGTCTGTGTTCCGAGGAGTTCTTCCCACATAATATTTGTTTGCGATAATTTTTTCCAGGTGTTTTTTGCTTGTTTACTTTCAAAAATAATCGCCGCATTTGTTGGAATAGCATTAATTCCTTGACTGATAGGCCTTGTCAATTCTTTGGTATAGGTGAACCAATAAATGCCACCTGCAATGGCTGCAAGAATAACAATTCCGAAAATTATTTTTTTAAACATGTGTTTATTTCATTGGGTTATACAAAAGGAGGCCCAGAGAATTACTGAGTTTAATACTCATGGTATATATAATTTATTTCCTTCTTTTTGCTTTTATTCAGTTTACAAAATTAAACAATGCTTAGGCTTTAATTAGTGATGTTGAAGGTATTTACCAACAAATGTAAGTTGACGTTAGTTTTAACAATAGTATTCCAAAATCACAACTCCAATTCCAATTGCTCTGGAAATAATGTAAAACTTTTTCGGTGGTGTTCGGTGATGCCATATTGTATAATGGCTTCGCGGTGTTCAAGGGTAGCGTAGGCTTTGTTGTTTTCCCAGTTGTAATGCGGAAAATATTCGTGTAATTCCTGCATATAATCATCACGATAAGTTTTAGCTAGAATAGATGCGGCGGCAATGCACATATATATTCCATCACCTTCAATGATGCAGTTATGAGGAATGTTCTCATATTTATTAAAACGATTGCCATCTATCAATAAACTTTCAGGAACTACTTTTAATTGAGCAATGGCACGATGCATGGCCAGAAAAGAAGCATTTAGAATATTGATCTCATCAATTTCTTCCACACTAACAATTCCAACAGCATAGGATATGGCATGTTCTTCAATGATCGGCCGAAGGTATTTACGTTGTTTATCATTCAGTTTTTTCGAATCATTCAATAATTCATGTTTGAATTTTTTAGGTAAAATAACGGCAGAGGCATATACAGGCCCTGCCAGACATCCCCGGCCGGCTTCATCACAACCGGCTTCAATTAAAATTTTATCTAAGTATTTTTTGAGCATGATAACTTATTATGTATGATAGTACCTCGGATCGGTATGATAAAAATATTTTTTATTAAGAAAAATTAGTTTCCCATCTATAAATTTATCTTTTTTACTCGTGCCCATCCTGATCAGTAATTAACACTACTAACAATTGATGAATGTATTGATTTTATTGAATTTTTTATTGAAACTAACAATTGATTGTTAATTACTTTTAAATTTAAAAGTAAAATTTTTTTTAATTCAGACTAATTTTATAAGATCAATTAACTCACTGGATAGTTTGAAAAAAATATTTTTTATTATACTCTTATGTATATTGGGAATCCCCCAATCATATACTGCTATTGGCGAAAAAGAAGGAAGAGGCCCGAATGAAAAGAATGAAAAAGCAGTCGCTTCATTTGAAATACAAGTGATCAGGGTAAGTAAGGATGGTTTGATAAGTTGGACATCAAGCAATGAACACGGCTCATTACCTTATAATGTGGAGCAATACATTTATGATAAGTGGATAAAAATTTCGGAGGTAAATGGAATAGGCACACCTACGCCAAATTCATATTCCGTTCCGGTGATCCTGCACAGTGGTGAAAATAAGTTTCGCGTTCGTCAAAAAGGCTATGACAATATGAGCCGTTTTTCCGATGCGATTATATTTTATTCAAAAAAAGAAGCGGTTACTTATTCGGTAACAAATAAAAATCAACTACTGGAATTTTCAAACGATACTTATTTTATTATTTATGATCCATTCGGGGCCATTGTAAAACAAGGGTATGGAATTTCAGTAGATATATCAGATTATAAAAAAGGGTATTACTGTTTGATTTATGATAATAAATTAGGAGGTTTTCAAAAGAAAAAAGTGCTTTTAAAAAACACTGTTTGCCCTATCATTGTAAATTCCCCGAATTTTTTGAAAAAGAAAAAGTTGAATCGATAAGATCATAGTTAATCATCTTGATATTATTGGAACGCAGATCAGTATGATTTTTAGGATAAAAAGTGATTTCTTTAAAAATTACTTATTTATGATCGCCTTCGGCGTTCTTTTATAAAATTATCGATCAATAAACCGGCATAATATTTTTCTGGATTATAAAGATAACCTACCATGCAGTAAATCCGAAATTGTACTTCGTCACCTGCAATCGTGAATGGCTCACTTTTTTTCACCAATCTGTTGGCGCCACATGGCATAATACAATCCTTTTTGCTGAAGCAATTGATCATGTTTTCCCTGCTCGGTAATTTTTCCTTTTTCAAGAACAAATATTTTATCAGCATGCATAATGGTACTTAAGCGATGCGCAATCAATATTGTTATCTGATTTTGATTATCGGATACATTCCGGATAGTTTTACTTATTTCTTCTTCTGTTAACGAATCAAGTGAAGAGGTCGCTTCATCGAACACCAATAAAGATGGCTTACGAAGCAATGCGCGGGCAATGGATAAACGCTGCTTTTCCCCTCCTGATACTTTTACACCGCCTTCACCGATCATGGTATCAATGCCTTTATCAGCCCTTGCTAAAAGGCTTTGACAGGCGGCTTTATGTAACACGTCAATACATTCTTGGTCTGTTGCATTGGGTGCAACAAACAATAAATTTTCTTTGATCGTACCGGCAAACAATTGTGTGTCTTGCGTTACAAATCCTATCTGTGAACGCAGTTGTTCCATGTCAATGGCTTTTCCACTTGTTTCATTGTATTCTATTTCACCTTGTTGAGGCTGGTACAAACCTACTAATAATTTTACCAGCGTGGTTTTACCGGAGCCTGATGGGCCTACAAAAGAAATAGTTTCTCCATTTTTCGCGGAGAATGAAATATTATCCAACGCTTTTGTATTTGCCGTTTGATGTTTAAAGCTCACATCTTTGAAAGCTAACGTTTGCATGCCTTTTACTGCAACAGGGTGTTCCGGTTTTTTTTCTTTCGGGGTATCTAAAATGATCTGAAAATTTTCTAAGGAAACTTCTGCTTCACGGTAAGTGCTGATAATATTGCCTAATTCCTGTAGAGGCCCGAAAATAAAAAAGGAATATATTTGTAAGGAAAACAATTGTCCTATTGTCATCGTATCCGCAAAGATCAAATACAACAGCAAAAATAAAATGCAACTGCGCAACAAATTTACGAGTGTGCCTTGTATAAAACTGATGCTACGGATGTAACGTACTTTTTTTAACTCAAGCCCGAGTATTTTTATAGTAACGGTATTTAAGCGATTGATCTCCTGATCGCCCAAACCTAAGCTTTTTACCAACTCAATGTTTCGTAATGATTCGGTAGTTGATCCTGCTAAGGAAGTAGTTTCACCAACAATTTTTTTCTGAATTTTTTTTATTCTTTTGCTTAAAGCGGAAGTGATGAATCCAAGAATGGGCACGGCTGTAAAATAAACTACGGCTATCAGCCAATGTATCCTTACCGCATAAACCATTACAAATATAACTCCTACTAATGAAGTGAATAGTATACTTACAAAAGCGAAGATCAATTTTTCCACATCGGTTCGTACTTTTTGAAGTTTACCCAGTGTTTCGCCGCTTCGTTGGTCTTCAAAAACCTGGTAAGGAAGTTCAAGAGAATGTTTTAATCCGTCTGAATAAATTTGAGCGCCTAATTTTTGCGTGATCACATTCACATAATAATCCTGGAAATTTTTGGCGATGCGCGACATCATCGCGGCTCCCATGGATAATAAAATAAGGAATCCTATTCCTTTGATGTATTCCGCTTTTGTATAATGATGAGAACCAGTGGCGTAAGTATCAACAATATTCTTAAAGATCAAGGGATCTATTAAAGAAAAAATTTGATTGACGGCCGCCAATAACAATGCCAATAGTACTAACCTTTTATATCGTTTTAAATAACTTATTAATAATTTCATCTCTGTTTTAATGTTTGTACAAATGTACATTTTATTGAATGTACATACATTAAATTTTGTTTTTCATTATAAATTGCCGAAACATTTTTTATTATTTGTTTGCCAATTGCAACAATGTATCCTGGTGTATTTCATGTTTGCCTTTAAAACGGATCAGTTGGAATTTAATAGCATTTGTTTTCAATAAATTTTTGTGTTCTTGTACTTGTTGTTCATTAATGAATTCATCCGTATTGCCAATCACCAAAGATATTTTAATGGCATTAAAAAAAAATTTATTCATTTTAAAATCCATATCAGTTGGGAAAGCGCCTGCCCATAAAATTAAATTATCAATAGCACATTTTTTATTTTCTATCCATCGACAAACGGTTGCTGTACCTTGTGAAAATCCAAGTACATTTATTTTTACTTTTTTATTTTTGAAACTAGAAAGAACTTCCGCATAAACAGCATCTAAATAATTAATGTAGTCCTTTATGTCTTCATTCCTGTCTTCTTTTGTCATCCAGGATGCAACTACTTTTCCTGAAAATCCTTGCCAATAAAAACGATGCAACCCTTCAGGAGCAATGATTAGATTTTTATGATCATTAAGTAGTTCAAAATTTTTGATGAAGTAATTTGCCAGTTGTCCATAACCATGACAAACAAACCAAATTGTTTTAATATGATGAGTTGGTTCGCCTAATACAAAGTAGCGCGCTGTTTTGGGAATGATGATATTTTTTTGATGCATGTATGTAAAGTAAATAAAAAAGCATCAATCGATAAAGATTGATGCTTTTTGTTATTCTATTTGATGTTTTTTATTCCACTACAATTATCAGGTATTTTGACGCGCTCCAGAAATCGTCTACATTGGTGATCGTCAATTTTTCAACTTTCCCGTCTTTTCCTTCAATTTTATATGATCCGGCAGGATGTGTGGTAACTAATTTTGCTTTTTTGGCGCCTAATATAATTTCATTAGTAGTAGAAGCATCCACTTTAGTGAAATAACTTTTATTAAAATCATCTTTCATTTTTTGTGATTTTCCAAGGCCAATAAAACCGCCCTCTTTGGTCAACACATTATTTTTGATCAACTCTTTAGCCGTTCCAAAAGCATAGTAAGCGGTATTTAATTTTTGAGTTTTTACAGCTGATTCTTGCGTAGCTTCTACGTAATTGGTATTTAAGCTGGTCATTGCGACATTCATTTGCTCTAACTGAGTTTTCAAATCATTAATTTGTCCGTCCTTGGCTTCAATATCAGCAGTTAAACGGGTAATGAATTTTTCGAGCTCGGCATTTTTATTATTTGAATCCTTTAATTTCTTTTGCATTGAAGCAAGGCGTTGCTTATTTTTATTCATTATGTCATACATCGCCTGAATATCAGCTACAATTTGTTCTTGTTTGTTTTTACGTGTTTCCGCGTCTTTACTTGAAGAAGCAACAATTTTTTCTTTTTCTTTGATCACATCTAAGTTATCCTGAATTTCATTGAAGCCTTGAATAAAGGATTGAATACTTGAATCCTGTTTCTGGATAAGAACATGTTGTCCGCCGTTTACCGCAGTTAAACTGTCCTCAACTGTTAAAACACCTTCTTGTTTTCCTCCACCGCAACCAAATGCAAGTGGCAATAACGCGATTAAATAAATTATTTTTTTCATGGAATTAAGATTTTAAAATATTAATGGTTTAATTAATGATGGTATATAAAAATCGTTCAAAGGTATATTAAATTAGCATTTGATTTTAAAAAAAATTTTTGTTTTTAATATATGGAGCATAAATGTACTTGTCTGTTTCTGAGTTCCTGTATGTTTTCGTTCAGTGTGTGGTTTAATAGCCCAAACAAATAAAATGTAGTTTGGCCATTCAAAATCTTTATTCTTCAGCTTCCAAGCTAGCATCCAGTAAACCACTATTGATTATAGCTAATACATCCTCTATGTGATAAATGCTCCCGTTATCTTTATTGGATAAAATGATAACAGTAGTTTGATCAGATGGCCTTCGGAAAAATAAAGAATTATATCCATGCCACCAGCCATTATGGTAAACTATTTTATTGTTTTTTCCATTGTCGATGAGTCGCCAACCGTATCCATAATTACGTTTCCCTTTATGCTCATTGCTATATCCTGTAAAAGCTTCTTCGATTGTTTCTTTCTTCAATATTTTTTCAGAATATAGTGCTTGATCCCACTTGAACATGTCTTCCACTGTTGAATAAACTCCTTTGTCTCCTATAACATCATCGGCATATATCTCTTTGTCAAAATGCCCTGAAGCATCATGGCCCAGGGTTTTAGTTTTATGCCCCATATCTGTTTTCGCGTTGTGTATCCAGGTGCCATTCATTTTCAATGGTTTGAAAATATTTTTATCCATGAAGTCAGCAAAGTTCATTCCTGAAATTTTTTCGACTACTAAAGCAAGCAAAGCATAATTGGTATTACAATATTCAAACTTTTTGTCAGGCATATAATACACTCCCGGTTTATAAAGTTCAATAATGTGTAACATGGCATTGTTATCAAATACAGTTCCGTTGTAACAATTAAGGTCATCGCAATAGGGCTCACAGAAATATACATAATTGCTTAAACCTGAACGGTGTGTCAATAGCATTTTCAGTGTGATTCCGGGGTATGGAAATTCCGGAAAAAATTGTTGAAGGTTATCAGTTAATTTTAATTTCCCTTGGTCTTTTAATAATAAGATTGCTGCTGCTGTTAATGTTTTTGAGGTGGATGCAAGTTGAAAAGCTGAATTGATCGTTAATGGATCTTTTGTTTTAATATTAGAAAAACCCCAGGCATTTTTATAAATTACTTGTCCGCGTTGAGCAACTAAAACACAGCCGTTGAAATGCGCTGTTTTCACTTTGTCCTTAAAAAGAGCGTCTAATTTTTGGGCTTTTTCGGTGGCATGAATTTCTTTTAAAATTTTATTTATGCTGTCATTATTACCACCCGGTAATTTAGTAACAGCTTCCGAAACTGGATTACTGCAGGTATTATTACAGGAAGCTAGAAGAAAAAGCGATAATGCGAAAAAAAATAATGCTAATGGTTTCAAATTTTATCAATTAACGAATGAATTAACTCTAATGACAATCAGCTACCTGCGTCTTTCCTCTGCTTCCTGAACAATTAGTTCACGCCCTTTTATTTCCTTTCCATTCAATGCTTCAATAGCTTTCAGCGCATCGGCTTTTTTTGCCATTTCGATGAATCCGAAACCTTTTGATTCCCAAGTAATGGTATCGTAAATAATTTTAGTGGAAACTACTTCGCCGAATTGAGCGAACAGGCTTTCCAATTGAGCTTCATTAATGTCTCTGTCAATGTTTTTTACGAATAATTTCATAGGTACGGATACTAATTTTTTGTTAGTACATCATTGCGATCCCACATGTGTGGGAGAAGCGCTATGTTTGTAAAGTGTAAGTTTAAAAAAAACTTATGCGTATGAAAGCAAAGATAAAAGATTATTTAGGAGAAAACATTTATATTGGATTTGATGTACACAAAAAAAGTTGGCAAGTAAGCATAATGATAGCTTACTCGACTCACAAAAAGTTTTTCACAACCACCTTCAGTATCAAAATTAACATATAGAGTCTAATAAAGGAGCCTGTAAGGTCAATACTTTACAGGTTTTTTTGTGTTTACTATTTTTTTTTACTGATATTTGATGTATCATACCAATTTGAAATGGCACACGATCATCATTCATACGACCACGATCATCATCATCACCATGTGCCCACAAATATTAGCAGGGCCTTTGTGATTGGCATTATACTTAACCTCAGTTTTGTTTTGGTGGAAGTGTTTGTGGGGTTCTGGAAACATTCATTGGCTTTACTTACGGATGCGGGACATAATTTCAGTGATGTGATCGGACTCTTGTTTGTAATAATGGCAAACAAGCTGGCAAAAATAAAACCTACCGAAAATTTTACCTACGGATATAGTAAATCTACTGTACTGGTTGCTTTAACAAACGCTATTCTTTTGCTTGTAGCTGTTGGTGCTATCGGTTGGGAAGCGATCAGCCGTATATCAGAATCACATCCGGTTGATGGTCGTGTAATTTCAATAGTAGCATTTGTTGGATTAATTATTAATTCGGTTACTGCATTGTTATTTTTTAAGGGCAAGGAAAAAGATTTGAATATAAAGGGTGCTTATCTGCATATGGCAGCTGATGCAGCCGTTTCATTCGGGGTTGTAGTTGCGGGTGTTATTATGATGTACACGCAATGGTTTTGGATGGATGCTGTAATAAGTCTTATAATTATTTTAGTAATCATTGGTAGTACGTGGGGCTTGCTACGCGATTCTCTTCGTCTTTCGTTGGATGGAGTACCGGCGGGTATTAAAGCAAAAAATGTTCGTGATTATTTCTCCAACTTAAAAGAAGTTACTGCTTTTCATGATCTGCATATATGGGCAATGAGTACAACCGAAGCTGCAATGACTGTTCACCTTGTTATGCCCGACGGTGGAAGTGTTGCTTTTCTATCGAAGGTGAAACATGATCTTCATCACAATTTTAATATTATTCACACTACTATACAAATTGAAAAATCAAGTGATGATATTACCTGTGCGCAAAAATGTTGAGTCAGGAATGAGGCAAGCACCTGCAGAATTATTTTTTAATTTAAGAAACTGTTTAAATTTTATTCAATAATATTTTTATA
>JBBSPS010000129.1:0-11452 GCA_038258655.1 Bacteroidia bacterium | reverse complement strand
AGGCTGAATTATCAACCTCTGTATACGCTATCGGATTAAGCTATTCCTTGTTGAGTTGCTCTCCAGCATTGCTCAACTCCGCTTCGCTTAATATTGCAAATTTAATAAATCTAAATAGCACAGTTTAATTTACACTCCCTCCTCATTTATTTTATACGATGGCGTTTGTAATTTTTGCATTTCTATTGTACAATTTATATTAAAGCATGACGCATCCAAATCACTAAGGGCTTTTTCAATACAGTCAAAAGAAGGTAAAAATATCTTACGTTTAAATAACGAACAGTTTATCAATTTAAAAACTGTATATTTTATTGATCACAATAATGAAATACATAAAAAATCAACCGCAATATTTAAAATATTTGAACATCTCCCATTTCCTTGGAAATTAATCTCTTGGCTACAACTTTTTCCTGTTTCATTTACTAACAAGGGATATAAAATTATTGCTCGTTATAGGTATAATATACTCGGAAAGCGAGCGGAGAATTAATTCAAATTAACATGGGCTACACAAAATAATATTTGCTATCATTTCGAAATCTTTGAAAAAAAATATAAAGCCCTGACTTTTTCTCTATAAAAATCGAAAGAGTATTCCCTTCTAAAATAAAAAAAGCAGTACACATTTGTTGTGAACTGCTTTTTGCTCATATAACTGTTTCAATTAAAAACTCTCATCATCAAAAAAACCTTCCTCTTCCTCCTCTTCGTCAAAATTGCTCTCGAACTTAACATCTTCTTCCATTGCAAAATCTTCCTCTTCATCATCCAAATTATTTTTCCAGCTCTTTTTTTCTTTTTCTTTCAGAGGTTTAAGTTTTGTTGGTTTTCTTAACTCTCCCGAATCCTTGGTCTTGTCTGACTTCTTTAGAGGACTCTGTTTTGAATTGTTTGGCTTTTTCATTGTAAATCATGCATGTTTTACAAAATAATTAATTAAAGGTTTTTAAAGTTTTACGTTCATTAAGTTTATACTGTTACACAAATCTCAAAAAAATTTTTCCAAAAACAAATAAAATCACAATTAAAATTACGCGTTCTTTTTAGTCATTTTTTAGGCTTTATCTCAAAATAATGCTATAAAATATACACTTGCCACACTTATTAAGTATCTATATTTTTTTTAAAGCACACATATAAAACCCATCAAATCCTACTGATGGAAACACTTTTAGGTCGTCCAACATCTCAAATTCGCCTTGTCTGGATCTTAAAAACTGTTCCACCTGTAGTTGGTTTTCGCTTGGTAAAATGCTACACGTAGCATATACCATAATTCCCCCGGATTTTAACATTTGGGAATAATTACAAATGATCTTTTGCTGTGTGTTTTTTACCTGTTCAATAAAATCGAGGCTTAATTTCCATTTAGCATCCGGAGTTCTGCGTAAAACTCCTAAACCGGAACAAGGAACATCCAATAATATACGATCCGCAGAATTTTTCAATTTAGTAATTACAGTTTCATTTATTAATTGCGTATGGATAATGGTCGCTCCTGCCCTATCCGCACGTTTTTTCAATTCAATTAATTTTCGTTCTTCCACATCCATGGAAATAATTTTGCCTTCATTTTTCATCATTGCGGCAATGTGCAATGATTTTCCGCCCGCACCCGCACATGCATCAATTACTGTCATTTCAGGCTGTACCTGCAAAAAAGGAGCGATCAATTGTGATGATGCATCTTGGATTTCAAATAACCCATTTTTGTATTCCTTAAGTTGCTGGAGGTTTTGGCGTTTAGTTAAAATTAGTGCCCCTCTCTTTATCTCTGTCCAAAGGGGAGAGGTATTACTAATTGATTCTACTTCAATATTTTGTGCAAGTAATTTTTCTTGCAGTTCTTCCAAAGTTATTTTTAACGTATTTACCCGAAGTACAACTTTTGCTTCTTTATTTAATTCTGTCAATTCCCTTTCCCAAATATCCTCCCCCAACTCTTTACCGGCCAATTCATCTAACCAATCCGGAACAGACTCTCTGTATTTACGAACTTGCTTTATCTCATTATAATTCGTAAGAATTTCATTTTTATCGACTTTAGAAAATTCTTTCCAATCAGGTAATTCTACGTTATTAATAATGCACTTTACTGCAAACAATTTCCAAAAATTATTTTGTGTTTCCGGATTTCCTATTCCTGCCGATTTTTCCAACAACCGCCACCATCTTACCATTTCATAAACAGTTTCAGCAATAAAACGCCGGTCGCGGGAACCCCACTTTGGATTTTGCCTCAATACCTGTTCCACCGCCTTATCGGCATAAATACCTTTAACAAAAATTTGTTGTAGAGTTTCTATTACGGCTTGTACAAGTGTTCGGTGGAATTTCATAACGTGATCATTTTATCACGAAGATAGGTTACTTAAAATGAAACTATGCTGCTGTAGAATCAAGCACATTGCCATTTTCACATCTGATCGTCCGTGAAGGAAATTTATCAAACATCATAATATCATGTGTGGCAATAAGCACTGCACGTCCATTCTTACTTATTTCCATCAATAAATTCATGATCCCTTCTGATGTTTCAGAATCAAGGTTTCCGGTAGGTTCATCTGCAAGAATTAATTCAGGATCATTGAGTAAAGCACGTGCAATGGAAACACGCTGTTGCTCACCACCCGAAAGTTCATGTGGCATTTTAAACCCTTTTGTGGAAAGATGTACTTTTTCCAATACTTCCTGTATGCGTTTTTGCATTGCACCTTTATCTTTCCAGCCGGTCGCTTTAAGCACAAATAACAAATTTTCATTCACGCTTCTATCGGTAAGCAATTGAAAATCTTGGAAGACAATTCCTAATTGTCTGCGCAAAAAAGGAACTTCCCTTCTTTTTATTGTGGCTAAATTATAACCCGCGACTGTGGCAGAACCTTGATTCAGATCCAGATCAGCATACAATGTTTTTAGCAAACTACTTTTCCCACTTCCCGTTTTACCAAGCAGATAAACAAACTCTCCCTTATCTATATTCAATGAAACATTGGCAAGCACTAAATTATGTTTTTGAAAAATAGAAACTTTATCTAAGTTAATGATGGTATCTAAAGCCATTGTGTATTTTGATTTTTTATCGTTATTGCGTCCCACAACATTGCGAGATTTACCGAAGCGATCTCATAAATCAGATTGCTTCACGTGCCTCATTCGCAATGACGCAGTAAATACCCCCCCCGAAAATTACTTCATTAGCTCATAAGCATTTGTGGTATTGATACAATACTTTCAACATCGTTGCGTTAATAACTTCCAAACACCTTAAAATTTAATGCTACTATCCTTACTAATTTTACACAATTCATTTTAATGAAGCTTGGTTTTTATAAATCAGTAAAAACCTTAGTTGAATTAATCCCGCTTTAGCGGGATCAGGATTTACTCTGAAATCTATATTATTTAATCGCTCAATGAACAAGCTAAATGCATTTGTATTATCAGTAGGGATATTTTTATCCGTATCCGTTTTTGCACAAAAAACAGTCATATATACAGATGCTGACGCTGAGTTTAAAACCGGCATTGAACTTTTCCAGAAAGAAAAATATGGCGCCGCGCAAAAAAATTTCATCAAAGTAATTGAATCTCATCCTGACCGGGAATCCCTTGTTCATATTGATGCCGAGTATTACAAAGCAATTTGTGCTATTGAATTATTTAATAAAGACGGCGAATTGTATTTAAAACAATTTATAAAGGAACATCCCGAAAGCCCGAAAGTAAAAAATGCTTATTTCTATCTCGGAAAATATAACTACCGTAAAAAGAAATACAAAGAATCCATTGACTGGTTTCAGAAAGTAGATATTTATGACCTGACAACGGAAGAGCTAGCGGAGTTCTATTTTAAGCGTGGATATTGCTATTTCGAGGGAAATAAATATCCGGAAGCAAAAAAAGATTTTAATGAAATAAAAGATGTGGATAATAAATATGCCGCTGCCGCAAAATATTACAATGCGCATATTTCTTACAGTGAAAAAAATTATGAAACTGCTTTAACTGATTTTTTGAAACTTCAAAAGAACGAAACATTCGGATCTATCGTTCCATATTATATTGCCCAAATCTATTATTTGCAAAATAAATATGAGCAGGTAATTGCTTACGCCCCTCCCCTACTGGATTCGACAGAAGCTAAACTAGTACCGCAAATAGCACGGATCATAGGAGAATCATATTATCGAACATCCAGATATAAGGAAGCAATCCCGTATTTGAAAAAATATGAAAAGGCAGCAGGAAGATTGTCGCGCGAAGATTTTTATCAATTAGGATATGCCTATTATAAAGTGAATGACTATGATGAAGCTATTACCTATTTCATTAATGTAACCAACATTGCTGATGACTCTTTGATGCAAAACGCGTATTATCACCTTGGTGATTGTTATATAAAAATGGGCAATAAACAGTTTGCAAGAAATGCTTTTGGCGCTGCTTCCAAACTTAATTTTGATAAGGTAATCCAGGAAGATGCGTTATTTAACTATGCTAAATTATGTTATGAACTTGCCTACAATCCTTATAATGAAGCCATTAAAGCGTTTCAACAATACATAAAAAATTACCCCAACTCTATTCGTATAGATGAAGCTCAAACATACTTGGTAAATGTGTTCATCACAACAAAAAATTATAAAGGCGCACTTGAAGCTCTTGAAACCATTAAAATGCTTACTCCTGAATTAAAACAAACTCATCAAAAGGTTGCTTACTATTATGGAATTGATCTGTTTAATAATATGCAATATGATGAAGCCATCAAATTGTTTGACAGATCACTCACCTATATCTTCGATAAGAATGTTAGAGCCTTATCTATCTATTGGAAAGCGGAAGCATATTACCGAAGCAAACAATATCAAAAAGCGATAGACAGCTACCAGGATTATATTTTTGAACCCGGTTCTATCGGCAAATCCGAAGTAAGTGATGCTACTTATAATGTAGGATACGCTTATTATAAATTAACTGATTATCCGAACAGCATTTTATGGTTCCGCAAGTTTGCAACATTTATCCCAAAGACTGATCCAAAAAAAATAAATGATGCTTATAATCGTATTGGCGACGGATATTTTATGATGCGTGAGTTTGCAAATGCCGCTGATTATTATGGCCAGTCATATAAAATAAAACTATTGAATGCAGACTATGCACTGTTCCAAAAAGCTTTGGCAGAAGGGGTTATAAAAAAATATACGGATAAGATCGCTGACCTGAAATTGTTTATAAATACATACGCCACCACCTCATCTACTTATGTGCAACGAGCAAAATTTGAACTGGCGATGACTTACTTAGCCGACAATCAAAATGATCTGGCGCTTAACAATTTTCAAAAATTCATTGATGAATATCCAAATAGTATTTACACAAATACTGCTTTGAGTAAGATGGGTTTGATCTATTACAATAAAAAAGATGATGATAATGCATTGACATCTTTTGATAAATTAATTAAACGCGACCGCAAATCAGCGGAAGCGAATGAAGCAATTAATGTGGTAAAAACAATTTACACAACCAAAGGAAATGTGCAGGGAATGGCGGATTATTTGGCATCCGTTGGCGCTGCTATTCCACAAGCAGCGCTTGATTCCATAGGGTATGGTATCGGTAAAAATCATTACATGGAACAAGATTGTAAAAATGTGATAATAGATTTTGAAAAATACATTCAAAAATTTCCCGATGGCATATTTATACTACAAGCAAATTTTTATAAGGCCGAGTGTGATTATAAATTAGGAAATACGGATGCCGCTTTAACAGCTTATGCATTTGTAATAGGTAAAAATAAAAACGAATTTACCGAACAATCACTTTCTCGGGCATCAGATATCGTTTATAAAAAACAAAGCTATACACAGGCATTGGATTATTACAAACAGTTAGAACAAATTGCTGAAAACCCTAAAAATAATGCTTTTGCAAAGATCGGCTTGATGCGCTGCAATTATAAATTGAAAAATTATCCGGATGCTATCGATTATGCTTACAATGTAGTAGGAACTGAAAAAACAGGAATTGAATTAACGAATGAAGCACATTATATTATTGCATCTTCCAGGTTAGCAGTTGTCCAAAATGAAAAAGCGCATTTGATAGATACATTAAAATTTGATACTCAAAAATACGACGATGCATTAGCGGAATTTCAAGCAGTAGCCAATACCGCTAAAAATGAATTAGGCGCTGAATCACATTACAATATAGCCTACATCTACTATTTAAAAAATAATTACAAACAATCTGAAAAATCTATTTTTGATTTTATAAAAGGTTCGGGCGATTTTCCTTATTGGACCACCAAAGTATTGATCTTATTAGCGGATAACTATATCGCCTTGAAGGATAATTTTCAAGCTAAAACAACCTTAAAATCTGTCATCAGCGATTCTGATATTCCTGAATTGATAAAAATCGCACAGAAAAAATTAGATAAAATTATAGCTGATGAAGAAGCGGCAAAACTACCACAAATAACAATTGACCCTGTTCAGTTACAATTTAAAGGAGATAGTACGGAGCAGAAAAAATTATTTAATGAGCCAGTAATCGTACCTCAGAAAGGAGAGCCAAAACATGAATAGGTTTCAATTCAACTATAGCTTATTGCTTTTGTGTTTGTTTACATTTTTTGCAAGTTTAGTAGTTGCACAAAGCAAATACGATACATTAAACTCTTTGACAATCATTAATACAGGTGAATACAAACCAACTATTATTGATGCGAATAAGATCAATGACAATCCTGTTATAACTGATTCAACACAAAAATTACCTGTAAAGGGATATGGAATAAGTTCAAAAAAAATAAATACAGATTTTAATATAGAGCCTATTGTTGCAGCACAAATGGTGGGTGAACCTTTAACAAAATTATACAATGGTTTAGTGAAAATCGGTATGGGAACATATACTACTCCTTATGGGGAAGTGTGGTTCAATAATTTACGTTCGAAAGAAGCGGCCTACGGTTTACGATTAAAACATTTGTCATCATCCTCCACATTGAAAGATTATGGTTTCGCAGGTTTCAGTGATGATGAAGTAAGTTTGTATGGGAAAAAATTCCTGAAAGAACATTCATTGATCGGCAATTTCGATTATGCCCGTA
The DNA here is from genome assembly GCA_038258655.1 of Bacteroidia bacterium. Taxonomy (GTDB): domain Bacteria; phylum Bacteroidota; class Bacteroidia; order 2-12-FULL-35-15; family 2-12-FULL-35-15; genus 2-12-FULL-35-15. The sequence continues at coordinate 4,314 of JBBSPS010000129.1, read as the reverse complement.
ACCTGGTTCACTTTTATGGTTATGACGCGAACTTGAATTCATTAAGCAAAGATGCCACAAGGCAGCGTTTTAATTATTTTGCTGCAAATACCGAGTTGATAAGTCATTATACAAGTGCTAAGCGTTACAATCATGATATAAAATTGAGTTATTATAACCTTGCTGATCTTTACAAAACATCTGAAAATAATATTAAAGCAACCGGTTTTGTTCAGACAACCATTAATAAGGAATTATTTAAAGTAAATGCCGCTGTTGATTATTACAATTATAAAACAGAAAAAGATACAATCAATAACACCATCCTTACGCTTAATCCTAACTTTATTGCTACAGGGGATAAATACCGCGCAAGTATTGGTGTAACAGCAACAATGGATATTTTTGTACAATCCAAATTCTACTTTTATCCGAACCTGTATCTGAGTTACAATGTATTTGATGATATTATTATTCCATATATTGGAGCTACCGGTGGATTGCAAAAAAATAGTTTTAAAACACTGAGTGATAACAATCCTTTTGTGCTTTCACATTTAACAATGAATAATTCCAGCAATAAATTTGAGTTATTTGGCGGTTTAAAAGGTACATTATCATCCCACATCGCGTACAATGCACGTGCATCATACAGCAGTATCGCCAATATGGCAATGTATGTGAATGATACCAAAGAATTATTACAAAATAAATTCAATATCATTTATGACGATGCCAACCTATTAAATGTGCGCGGGGAAATATCTTATCAACTGCGTGAAAAATTTCGTATAAACCTGCGTGGTGAATATTTTAACTATAAAATGAAAACGGAGTTAAGGGCTTGGTATAAACCTCAAACAGAATTTACATTTTCGGCAAATTATAATTTGAATGATAAAATTGTAGCGAAGGTTGATCTCTTTTACATCGATAATCAATTTGCGAAAACGTTTGTAGCCAATACGACATCCGTTATAGGACAAAAAGTGGTTGCAAAGGAATTAAAAGGAGTATTTGATGCCAATATCGGAATAGAATACCGTTACACTAAAAAGCTGGGATTCTTCATTAAATTCAACAATATCGCTAATTTCCGTTACTACCGTTATAGCAATTACCCTACTCAGAGATTTTGGTTAATGGGTGGATTATCCTATTCGTTTTAACACCTTAATTTTTCTAAAAAGCATACTCCAAACTTCCAAATTTTAAAGCCTGTTTTTATCAACTAAATGTTGATAAATCAGGCCTTTATTTTACCTCTATTTTATCACTATTTTCGGGGCAAAAGCCTATATTTGTTATGCTTAAAAAAAGCTTTAAATTATAGGGGAATTATGGAAGAAACTGTGAACGAAAAAAATGTATCATCTGCCGATTATTCAGCGGATAGTATACAGGTATTAGAAGGATTAGAAGCGGTACGGAAACGTCCTTCGATGTATATTGGTGATACAGGCTCCAAAGGCCTTCACCATTTAGTGTATGAAGTAGTAGATAACTCCATTGATGAAGCGCTTGCAGGACATTGCAAAAACATATTCGTTATTATCAATGAGAACAATTCAGTTACCGTAAAGGATGATGGACGCGGTATCCCTACCGATATGCATCTTAAAGAGAAAAAATCTGCATTAGAAGTGGTAATGACTGTTTTGCATGCCGGCGGTAAATTTGATAAGGATTCTTACAAAGTTTCAGGTGGTTTGCATGGCGTAGGTGTATCTTGCGTAAACGCGCTTTCTACTCATTTAACGGTGAACGTTCATCGCAACGGAAAAGAATTTATCCAGGAATATAATATAGGAAAACCATTATATCCTGTTAAAGAAGTAGGGCCGACTGATTACAGAGGTACCATAGTAACCTTTCAGCCTGATGCTACTATTTTTACGATCACCGTATATCATTATGATATTATAGCAGCCCGTTTACGTGAACTTTCTTTTTTAAATAAAGGCATTCGCATTACATTAACCGATATACGTGAAAAAGACGAGGCGGGAACACCCCGTTCAGAACATTTTTATTCAGAAGGTGGGTTAAAAGAATTTGTAACTTATTTAGATGCTACCCGCGAACGATTGATCGAAGATGTTATCTATATGGAGGGTGAAAAAAATGGCATTCCTGTTGAAGTAGCCATGATGTATAATACCGCCTATTCCGAAAACCTTCATACCTACGTTAACAATATCAATACACATGAAGGTGGTACCCACCTTGCAGGATTTCGCAGAGGTTTGACACGTACCTTAAAAACATATGCAGAAAAATCGGGATTGCTTGCAAAAGTGAAACTGGAAATTAATGGTGATGACTTCCGTGAGGGATTAACCGCTGTTATTTCGGTAAAAGTACAAGAGCCACAATTTGAAGGGCAAACAAAAACTAAATTAGGCAATAATGAGGTGATGGGCGCAGTGGATATCGCCGTTAGCGAAATGCTCAGCAATTATTTAGAAGAACATCCGAAACAAGCGCGTACTATTGTAGATAAGGTGATCTTAGCGGCGACAGCGCGCCATGCAGCACGTAAAGCGCGCGAAATGGTGCAACGTAAAAGTGTACTTACAGGCACGGGGTTACCGGGGAAACTTTCCGATTGCTCTGAATCGGATCCATCCATGTGTGAAATATATCTGGTAGAGGGTGATTCCGCAGGCGGAACAGCCAAACAAGGTAGGAACAGGGCATTTCAAGCTATTTTACCCTTACGTGGTAAGATCCTGAATGTGGAAAAAGCCATGGAATATAAAATTTATGATAACGAAGAAATAAAAAATATATTTACCGCATTGGGTGTTTTCAGAGGTACCCCGGAAGATGACCGTGCCTTGAATATCGTTAAACTACGTTATCATAAAGTAGTGATCATGTGTGATGCTGATGTAGATGGCAGCCATATCACAACATTAATTTTAACATTCTTTTTCCGGCACATGAAAGAATTGATTGAGAACGGATATATTTATATTGCGACTCCACCACTTTATTTAGTAAAAAAAGGGAAAGAGCAAAAATATTGCTGGAATGAGGAAGAACGTACTATTGCTATTAAGGAACTTTCTGGTGGTGAAGGAAAAGAAAGTACAGTAGGGGTTCAACGGTATAAAGGTTTAGGCGAAATGAATGCCGAACAATTATGGCAAACAACTATGAACCCTGAGTTCCGCACCTTGCGCCAAGTTACCATTGACAGTGCCGCGGAAGCTGATAGAATATTTTCTATGCTGATGGGCGATGAGGTTCCACCTCGCAGGGAGTTCATTGAGAAAAATGCCAAATATGCCAACATTGACGTGTAATTTGATCTTTATAAATTTTTATGTCAAGGAAAAACTTCGATCCTAAAAAGGTCGAAGTTTTTTTGTCTTCAATAACAATGTAGTCGATCCCATTTGTGATATTTTTGCAATGATAATTATTTTGTTAAAAAAATTCAATGAAAAGATTTATAAATAATTAAATTTGCCCATTATTTTAAAACACTTATATGACAGTTATAAAAGATACAAAAAAACAATCCACTAACTCCCTTCCTACCAAATCCCTACGGCATTTTTTACCTCAACAATTAGCCATTGATTCGTGGAATAAGATAGAACCTTTTTTTAAAGATCTGAATGATCGCACTATTGTTTCAGTCAAAGAACTTGAAAAATGGTTGTTAGATAGAAGTGAGTTGGAAGCCATCGTGAGTGAAGACCTTGGATGGCGATACATTAAAATGACGTGTGATACTTCCAATCAACAATTGACAGATTCATACAATTTTTTTATTTCAGAAATTGAGCCGCACATTGCGACATACCACAATGCTCTTAATATTAAATTAGTGGAATCACCTTATTTAAAGGAACTTGACAGGGAGAAATACAAAATTTATATACGTGGTGTAAAAAAAGCCCTGGAGATTTATCGGGAAGAAAATATTTCTTTACTTACAAAAGTCGCGACCGAATCACAAAAATATGGCGCTATTTCAGCAGCCATGACAATCGAATGGAAAGGCAAACAAATTACCTTGCAAAAAGCCGCAAGTTTAATGAAGGACACGGACAGAACTGTACGTGAAAAAATATTTCATAAGATACAGAAAAGACGCCTGGAAGATAAAAGTGTTTTGAATGATCTGTATTCCGAACTGATTCAATTGAGAAATCAAATAGCAATAAACGCCGGTTTTAAAAACTACCGTGATTATATGTTTGAAGAACTCGGACGATTCGATTATACTGTAAAAGATTGTTATAATTTTCATATGTATTTTATTTGGTTTTTTATAGTCAATAGTTTTCCATCTTGTATTTAAAACAGGTTAAGAATTGT
>JBBSPS010000128.1:0-11704 GCA_038258655.1 Bacteroidia bacterium | reverse complement strand
TTAAGCACAAACACTTGTAGCAAAGCAAACGTAGTAATACTAAGCCCAAGCACGAATATGAAAATTTACAATTCTTAACCTGTTTTAAATACAAGATGGAAAACTATTGACTATAAAAAACCAAATAAAATACATATGAAATATCTCAGGGGTTTAGCAGATGCAATCATTGGCATGGGAGGAAAAATATATACCGAAACAAAAGCCGAAGACATTACTAAAGAAGGAGCAAAAGCAAACGGATATGATATAAAAGCTAAACACATTGTAGTTGCTACTAACACCCCGGTAAACGATTGGGTTGCTATGCACACCAAACAGTGGGCTTACCGCACCTATGTAATTGCAGCAAAAATCCCCAAAGGAAAATTGCCTTATGCTTTGTGGTGGGATACAGGAAATAAAAATTCAAAATGGATTGCATCACCTTATCATTATGTGCGGTTAGAAGAATACGATGGCACGCACGACCTTTTAATTTCAGGTGGTGAAGACCACAAAGTAGGGCAAGCCGATGATGAAAATATTCCCGAAGAAGAACGATATACTAAATTAATTGACTGGACTAAAAAAAGATTTTCCGCAATGGAAAATCTTGAATACAAATGGTCAGGTCAGGTAATGGAACCGATAGATGCAATGTCATTTATCGGAAAAAATCCGGGTGACGACAACACCTATATCATCACAGGCGATTCAGGTAATGGTATGACACACGGAACTCTTGGCGGAATTATTTTAACCGATATCATCACTGGAAAAGAAAATCCGTGGATAGATTTATATAATCCTTCACGGATAACTTTTAAAACTGCGGGTGATTATTTACACGAAGTAGGTAACAATGTTGCACAATATGCAGATTGGATTACTAAAGGCGATGTAAAAGATGCCGATGAATTAAAACCAGGACAGGGAGGAATAATTTCTTCAGGAATAAATAAAATTGCAGCTTACCGCGATGAACAAAACAACCTGCATACCTGCACTGCAGTATGTCCGCACCTTGGGGCAATCTTACAATGGAATGCAGAAGAAAAATCTTTTGATTGTCCTGCACACGGTTCACGCTTTACAACAGAAGGTAAAGTAATCAATGGGCCAGCATCAACAGATTTAAAAAGAATAGAAGTCAAAGAAGAAAATAAAATCTAACAATCAGAATAATGAATTAAGAATTTCATAAATCAAATACTCAAAAAATAAAAGTGAATAAATTAAAACTCTTAATAAATCTGAGGGCGAATGTTCTAGTTCTCAGGATTTTTCAACTTCTTTATAATATCAGCCAAAGTATGGATTGTTTGGTTTAGCATTAAAAATTTATTTCAAATTTTGTAACCTTTTTGCGTTTCAAGACTCTAACATTCATAAACGGAGTAAATCTCCAATAAAAAAGAAATAATAACTACTTAAAATGTAAAACATGATTTATTTAACAATTACTTTATTCGTATTAACGGCAATCCTCGGCCTAACCATCCTTCTTAACTGGTTATCTAAAAAAGAAGCGCCTAAAGGTGTAATTTATTCACATGGCGGCATAGGCGCAACTGCCTTGGTTTTATTAATTGTTTATGCAGCACAAAATCCCAATAATTTCCCAAAAGCAAGTATTATTTTATTTGTGATTGCAGCAGTGGTAGGTATTTATATGTTTATTACTGATTTACGGAAAAAACCGCACCCCATTGCTGTAGCGTTTATACATGGTTTAGTAGCTGTTTCCGGCTTTCTTACTTTACTATACTTTGTATTCATGAAATAACAACTGAAAGTTTGAGAAATTTTGATGTAGTTATTATCGGTTCGAGACAAGGAGCGCTTGCATCTGCCATCTGTCTTTTAAGAGCAGGAAAAAAAGTATTGGTGCTTGAGCAACATTATGTACCGGGTGGCTGATGCCATAGTTTTCATTTAAACGGGCAACGATTTAGTCCCGGCGTGGAGTTAATTTAAAAAAAATAATAATAGTTGGGCGACAGCGATACTGAAGAGCCGATCAACAGCGGAACTGAAGAAAAATTAAATACCTAAGAAAATGAGTCACCAAAAATTTCAAAGTTGCATTGATGCTTGTGTAGCATGTGCAGTAGAATGTAATCATTGCGCAACAGAATGCTTGCAAGAAAATGATATTAAAATGATGGTTAAGTGTATTCAACTTGACAGACAATGCGCTGTTATTTGTTTCGCTGCTGCTCAATTAATGAGTATCGGTGGAGAACACGCTTCACATTTATGCGAAGAATGTGCAGAAATTTGTGAAGCATGTGCAGTTGAATGTGGAAAACATTCAAACGAACATTGTAAAAAATGTGCTGAAGCGTGCAAAAAATGTGCTGAAGTATGCAGAAGCATGACTAAAGTAGCAGCATAATAGTTGAGTTAATTCATTAGGGGGATAGTTGTAATAAACGTTCCCCCTTTTATTTCTTTATGGAAGCTCAAATTACAATATTGACAAGAGCCTGATTTTTTGCGAAAATCGTTAAAAGTACAATTGGCTCACCTGTTACGGTAATATTACCATAAAATACGGTAACACCACTTATTTCTGAGCAACCCTAAACACCTTGTAGAAGTGGCTTATCGCCCTTAAATCGGCTAAAAATCGCTGAATTTGGAGTTCTTTCGATTCTTCGGGGTTTCCGTTGGTTATTTGGTTCGAAAGTTGTAAACGACACCCCGCTGGTTCAAAACCAAATATGAAGGTACCGGCATCGGACTTGCTCTTTGTAAAAAGATAGTAGATAAACATCATGATTATATCTCCGCGCAAAGTAAAATAGATAAAGGGTCAACCTTTATAGGTTCACTTCCAATCCACTTTAATAAAAATTAGAAAATCAACCAGCATTATGGAAACACAGGATCAAGATAATTTTTTATCCATACTTCTTGCAGATGATGACAAAGACGATCGTTTCTTTTTTCAGGAAGCGTTAAAAGAAATTGAAAAAAAAACAACAGTTCAAACCGTAATTGATGGCGAGCAGCTATTGGACTATCTCTCAAAGCCTGAAATAATATTGCCCCATGTTATTTTTCTCGATCTTAATATGCCCCGGAAAAACGGGTTGGAGTGCTTAAAGGGAATCAGAAATAATAATAGATTTAAGGATATTATCATCGCCATTTATTCAACATCTGCCTCCGAACATGATGTTACAGAAACTTTTTTGAAAGGCGCAAATTTATATATTAAAAAGCCATATGACTATTTATCACTAAAAAAAATATTGGAAAAGGTAGTCAATATTAATTGGCAATTGCATGCTGCAAATCTGAATAAAGATAATTTTGTTCTTACTATTTGATACCTAGTATGTTATTGCAAATAGACTATTTTATTCACATTTGGTCTTTATGCAATTTTATCGTAATTATTTTCGGCATTCTTTATGACTGGGGGTAGAGTAAAAAAAAGATCGAATCCTCATCGACCAAAAGCGTTTTTTTTGACGAAGTATGGTTCACGTTTTTGTTATCCTGATACTGGTTAACCCCATTTTGTGAATTACCTTTAGTGCCACACTGTTGATCATTTTTTTGATTTGTTTTCATTTGATTGGTTTTAAATTATTAAACTTAGAATTGATATTTATTGAACCTATTTAGTACTTCTTACTTTTGATGTTATTTCATTAACGGCCTCTTTTATACCAGAAAGCTGTTCTTGCAAAATTGAACCGACAGAACCTGTCAACCATTCTTTTTTTAACGCTTCTTCATAGTTTTTGATTGCTGCTTCTTCGCCTGTTACACAAGCGTTAATAATCGCTTCTGTATCGCCTGAAGTAAGGACAGATTTCATGTCCATGTACGATGCAATGCTCCTAGTGGCCCTCCATTATGTGCGGCAGAGCTACTTAATTTACCTACTTGCTGTTGTAATTGAAAAATATACCCCTCTCTTTGATGAGAATATTTCTCAAAAATATTTTTCATTGTACTATCTTTCACGTCGGCTGCAGCATGTTTATAGCCTTCTTTTCCATCTTCTGCAATAGTAATAAGATGATTGAGCATGTCGATAATTTGTTGATTTGAGTTTTCCATTTTATTTAATAATTTTTAGTTTATACAAAATTACTTTTGCCCCAAGCAATAAATGCTACATAATTTCAGGAAAAGTTTATATAATTACCACATAAATGAAACCAAAACTTCGAAAATAAATTTTAGAATTTTTGTAAGGAAAAAATTATTACGAGGGAAGGAAAACAGTAAAGCTAGCTCCCACATTAGGAGTTGCTTCTGCTGTTATAAAACCATTGTGATTTTCAACAATTTTTTTGCAAATGGTAAGCCCGATACCTGTACCGGAATATTTTTTATCATCGTGCAATCGTTGAAAAAGTGTAAATACACTTTCCGCATATTGTTGTTCAAAACCTATCCCATTGTCTGCAAATGAGATTTTATGAAATTTTTTATCTGCAGATGCTGAAGCTCCAATGATTTCTTTGCTTGAAACAAGCGTTGTATCTATAGTAATGACCGGTGCAGTATCAGGCTTACTGTATTTTATGGAGTTGCCGATCAAATTAATAAATAGCTGCTCGATCTGAAAGGGAATAACATTAAGTTCAGGCAATATGGGAGATAAAATTGTAACACTTTTTTCCTCTATTAATTGCATAAGCTCCTGTTTTGAATTTTCAAGTATGTTATTTAAATTAGTTGATTCAAATGCTTTATCAGCTTTATTGGTGCGGGAAAATAGTAAAAGATCATCGATCAGTTTTTGCATCCTATTTGCAGCAACCCGTATTCTTGAAAAATATTCTTTTCCTTTTTCAGAAAGTGTAGATATATCTTTCTCTGCAATTCTTGAAATAAGTGTTTGGATCTTACGTAAAGGTTCCTGCAAATCATGGCTTGCTACATGATTAAAAGCGGAAAGTTCCTTATTAGACCTTTCCAAATCACGTAATTTTTCTTCCAGTATTTTATCTTTTATATTTTGATCCGTTATATCGGCATTGATGCCAATGAGTATTCGTTTTCGATAATTATCAATAATAGTTTTCCCTATAGATTTAAAATATCGGATCTCCCCGTCTTTACGAATAACACGAAAGTGTGCGATCGATGAAGTTAATTTTTGTATTGACTCCACGTTTACTTCTTCAACAATATGACGATCGTCGGAATGCACAAATTTAATAAAATTTTCCAGTGTTGGTTTAAATTCATGAGGCTCGCAACCTAACAAGCGATATTGATTATCTGAATAGAACAATACATTGGTATCAATGTGCCAAAACCAGCTGCTTATTTCCGCAATCTGTTCTGTATGTTCAAATAATTCCTGGTTAATCAATAACTGATTGTTTACCCTTTTAAGTTTTTTTACATCTTCCTTAATCCTATAAAATGCTATGATAAAAACAAACAAGGAGAACAAGGCCGTTAGCAAAAAAGAAAGGGGCGATAAATTAACTGCATGTGTATGTTCTACTTCACGTTTTATTAATATATCTTTTTCAATAGAAGCTATTTTATCAGTTTGTACAGAAATCTTATCCATCAATTCCTTCCCCTTTAACAATCTCTTTTTAAGCGACTCCGAAATAGTTATTTGCAAATTAGTATTCTTTATTACAGATGCCATCATATCAAAACGTTGGTCCATTAAATACTTTAATGATTCCAAAAATTTTTGTTGTTCAGGATTATCAATACTTAAAGCTTTTAGTCTGCCAAAGGACTCCCTTACTTTTACAAGTGCATTTTCATAAGATTTATAAAAAGACGTATCATGGGTTAAAAGGTAACCTCGTTGGTTGGTTTCTGCGTCTTTTGTATAATAAAGTAGCAGCTCCAATTCTGTACGAATTCCATGCGAATGGAGTATTGATTTTGAAGAATCCGTGAGGGATTGAATCTGTTTGTAAGAAATACTTACCGTAAAAAAAAGCAGGAAGATAGAAACTACAAAGACACTTCGTAAAACCACAGGTGAAAATTTATAATTGCGGATGCCCATGACCTATAATTTTTATTAAATACTCAATAAAAAATTTTCTTTATTTAAACCTGAAGTATGGTATTGCCAATTAATACTGATCACCTCTGCCAGCACTTTTTTTAATTCACCAAAATCATTCGGTTTTTTAATATAAATATTAGCGCCCTTCACAAATGTTTCCTCAATATCTTCTTCAGATGCAGAAGTAGAATAAATAGCGATGGAAAGATTTTTTAGTTTACTGTCGCATCTAATCTCTTTCAAACATTCCATTCCGCCTTTCCTAGGCATATTCAAATCCAGGAAAACAACATTTGGTAAATGGATATCAGGATTAGAAAGATATTCCATTAGCTGTACACCATCATTAACCATAGTAACAAGTGTCTTTACTTTTACTTCACTTATTGCATCTTTAAAAAAAAGGCGGTCATCCTCATCATCTTCAGCGAGAAGTATACGTAGCGCATCGTGGTTCATAGGGGCATTTTTTAGGGTTCAAATACTATACTTTATATACGTTTAATTTATTAATAACTATAATGTTGGTTCAAGCGTCATTGCGTCCCGCAGTATTGCGGGATCACCGAAGCAATCTTACACCGGGACATACTGATATTGCTTCGCTCCTTGCTATGATGTGCTAACAAACTCTTTATTTATTTTGTTTAATTTTTTATACATAATTTAATTTATATAAAGCCTGCTATATAAAATTATTCAGCAGCTATATCAGCGTTTTTCCTTTTCCTTAAAATCCGTTGAAATACTGTAGGCGATAAACCTGTAGCTTTTTTGAATTGACCGGAGAAGTGGGCTACACTGCTATAATTTAATTTCCAGGCAATTTCAGTAAGCATTAAATTATCTTCACTGATGAGGTGCTTAGCACGTTCAATTTTTTGAAGAATAATAAAATTCGCAATGGAGGAATAGGTCACTTCAGAAAAAATATTGCTAAGGTATCCATAACTATGATTTAATTTATCTGCGATGTAGATAGAAATATTGGTATCCGGAAGCTTATCGTCCATATAGATCATTTCGATTATTACATCCTTAATTTTTTGAACGAGAATGTTTTTAGGGTTCTCAATTATTTCTATTCCATATTTTTTTAAGGAAACATCCAATTCTTTGTATTGATGGGAAGAAATATCTTTTTTGAGCTCTATCTCCCCCAAACCTGTAATTTCATAAGGGATTTGAAGCTTATCCAAATTCTCTTGCAAAATAACTTTACAAGCAAAGTTTATATCATATTTAATGTGCAGTTTCATATTTTCAAAAGCAAAGCTATAAAATCTTAAATGTTTGTCTAAATTTTTTAAAAAATAATTATTTAATACGGTCTTTTTGTTTTACAGCATTTTCAGATGGAGGACTTTCACCATAATACAAATCGGAGTAAGCTTTCGTGAATTCGGCTCCGAAAAATACAATTATAGAAGAGTAGGATGTCCATAATAAAATAAGTACAATAGAACCCGCAGCGCCATATCCAGATGCGGGATTGGCTTTACCGAAGTACAATCCCAGTGCAGATTTTCCCATAACAAATAATATAGACGTAACAAAAGCGCCGATCCATACTAAATGCCATTTGATTTTGGCATCAGGTAGTATTTTAAACATCAATGCAAATAATAGCGTAATTACAGTAAGAGAAAAGAGGAAGTTAAGAATTTTAAATACAACTAATAATGATTCTGACCAATGTTGTTGAGCCCACAAACTTAAAGCTGATAATACTGAGGATAACACAAGCGAAATAAGTAACAAGAAAGCAATAGATATGATTAGGCCAAAAGAAAAAAGGCGTGTTCTAAAAAAATTCCATATCCCTGATTTCGCAGTAGTGGCTTTTACTTCCCAAATAATGTTTAATGATTTTTGAAGTTCTATGAATACACCTGTTGCTCCCATTAGTATCGTAGCGATACCAATAATAGTTGCTAGAAAAGAATTCCTGCTTTTATTTGATAGAAGCACCATTTGTTGGATCTGGTCAGCTGTATCGTTCCCCATTGTTCCTGCTATTTGCTGACGGAGATGGCCATTCACAGCATCAGTGCCAAAAAAGTATCCAGCAACATTTATCACTACCACTAATAAACCCGGTAATGAAAATATTGTATTGTAGGCAATTACAGCACTTTGTCGAAAAGGATCACGGCTATTCCATTTTTTAAACGTTGTTTTAAGTAAGGTTCCTACTTTATTGAATCTAATACTTTTCATTATTGATAATTAAAATTAGCTAACAAAAGTGAGGCGCAATTTATGAGACCTTGTTACATGAATTTGTAAATTTGTTATATAATAACCACCTGTATATAATAACCATCTGATGGAGTATTTTTTATAAGTAATAATTCCTGAATCGATTCTTCTATGTTATAACATTCTTAATTAAAGTTATGTGAATCATGTAACAAATTTACAAATTCATGTAACAAGTTCTTTTTTTTACGCTGCATCTTTGTGGCAACAAATAAGTATATAAACTAACAACAAATTAAACTAAAAAAAAATTACGAATCATGAAAAAAAAAATCAACACAACCATTTTAAAAACCAGCATGTTTGCTGCCATATCTTCAGTATTGATCGCCGTTACATCGTGCAATAATAGGACGGAAACGAATGATTCTAAAGAAGTCGCTGAAGAACATAACGAAGCTAAATTTACTAATGCAAAGGAAGACGATGCGCAATTTTTGGTGGACGCTGCTGAAATAAATTTAGAAGAAATTCAATTAGGGCAACTGGCACAGAATTCCAGTGTAATGCCCGATGTAAAAGAATTGGGTGTGATGATGGTAAAAGATCATACAAAGGCATTAAATGACTTACAAGCTCTTGCGGCCAAAAAACAAATTACTTTGCCTACATCAATTACTAAGGATGGTGAAAATTCTTACAAAAAATTAAGCGAAAAAACAGGATCTGATTTTGACAAAGAATATTGTGACCTAATGGTGAAAGGGCATAAAGATGCGATCCATAAATTTGAAAAAGCATCCACTGACTCAACTGATGCCGACATTCAATCATGGGCTGCAACAATGCTTGTTGTGTTAAGAACTCATCTTGACCATTCTTTGGTTTGCCAAAATAAATGCTCAAAAATGTAATTTACCAAATAAGTAATCTAATAAGAAAAATTATGAAAATAAACTATTTAATGACTTTAGCACTTTTCACGTCATTAACTACACTTAGTAGTTGCGCGGTTGTAGGTGGAATATTTAAAGCAGGGATGGGGGTAGGGATTATTGCAGTAATACTAGTTATTGCATTAATAATTTTTCTTATTAGCAAGATAGGAAAGAATAAATAAAGCTCCAAAGTATTATCCAAGACAAAAGATGTGAATTACGTAACATATTGTTGAAATTACATAATACTTTTTATCAGTACACTACACACCTTTGTTAAGAAATAAATAGATAACAATAGAAATAAATTAAAAAAAAATTAAAATGAAAATTACAGAAAAAAAAGCACCGCAGAGCGGTGATCAAAAGCAAGGATCAAAAGGAGTAAAACAAACAAGTGAGGGACTTCGTAATTTATTCGAAGATGAATTAAAGGACATTTATTGGGCAGAAAAAGCTTTAACGAAAGCGATCCCTAAAATGATTAAAAATGCAACTTCTGAAGAATTGATTAATGCATTAACTGACCACTTAGAAGCAACAAATGGGCATGTAACACGTTTGGAAGAAGTATTTACTATTATAGGTGCTAAAGCTGAAGCTAAAAAATGTGAAGCAATGGCTGGCTTAATTAAAGAAGCTGAAGAAATAATGGAGCAAAATGACAAAGGTGCAGTACGTGATGCAGGAATTATTCTTGCAGGTCAAAAAGTAGAGCATTATGAAATTGCTACTTACGGAACACTTGCTGCCTTTTCAAAAACTTTAGGAGAAAATGAAGCAACTTCTTTATTAGAAGAAACATTAAATGAAGAAAAAGAAGCAGATCAAGCTTTATCAGAAATAGCTGATTCAATTAATGTTGAAGCAAATAATGAAGAAAATGAAGAAGAAAATGAAGATTCAGAAGTAGCAATAAAATCCAAAAGAAAATAATTTTAACCCATACTAATAATTAAAAAGAAAAAAATGAAAGAAAATCAAAAAAATGATCATTTTGGTGAAAATCCTAAAAGGGATTCAACAAAAAATGGTATCAGCAAAACAAACAAAAATGCTGATTCATCAAAAAAAGCATCAACCGCTGATAGCCTTAAATCGAGGCAGGGTTACAAAACAAAAAAAAATAATTAAAGAGTAGTAATAACAATTTAAAAAACAAAGAAAATGAACAACAATCAAAAAAATGATCAACAAGGTACAATTACCAATAGTGATCCAAGAGAAAAACAAGACAATACGTCTGACAAAATTGACGGTAAAAATCCAGGCTCATCAAAAAAATCATCAACAGCAACCGATGATAGTGATAATGCTAGCGACTTTAACGCTAAAGATTCCATAACTCGTAAGGAGCATGATGATACTAATCATGATCATAGCTACAAAACTCCTGGCGATGAACAAAAGAATCAAAAAAATAGTGAAAACAGAGCTGCTGATAAAACCCAACCTACTCAAAACAACAACAGTAAAAGTGAAGGTTTTAACAAAAACGGAAATCAAAATCAAATCACTAATTAATTTCAATAGGGCCCGAATAAGTTGGGAAGGCAAATCCCGTAAGGTTTACTCCCATCTTATTTTTTTCTCTTATAAATAAAATAACTAAAAACAATCAAAATGGGAAATATACTTTATATAATCGCAGTAATTCTTGTAATTATTTGGGCAATTGGTTTTTTTGCTTATAGTGCAGGATCAATTATTCATATTTTACTAGTAATTGCTATTATCTCTATTATTTTAAGGCTTATAAGGGGTAATAAATCCATATAACATTTAATTTAAAATAATAATTTAAAATAAACAATTAATAAAAACAATCTAAAAATCAAAAATTATGAGCTCAGGAAAAATCGCATTAGGTGTATTAGCAGGCTTAGCCGCTGGTGCAGCATTAGGAATTTTATTTGCACCGGATAAAGGATCAAATACCAGAAAAAAAATATCTAAAAAAGGAGGAGATTATTTGGAAGATTTAAAAAATACGTTTGATGAATATTTAGAATCAGGTAAAGATAAATTCGAAAACGCAAAAGATGAAGTAACAGATGCATTTGAGAAAGGAAAATCAAAAGCGCAGGAAGTTAAAAAAGATATAAAATATGGAGTAAGTGAAAAAAATTCACCCGTTCACTAGGCAAACCTTTATAAGTAACTTTATTCTATAAAATATTTAAAAGTAATTTATAATTTATAAAAAAGAACCCGTAACAGATATTTTAAAATCACTCTATCCCCTTGGAAAAGCATAGTCGGAAATGCGCCAAGGTAATAGGGGGCGGGATGTTACTTAAAAAATAATTTATTTTGTTATCCGACTCATTTGTTAAAAAAAATAAACGAACATACTTTAAAGTATTTATTAAAAATTCTGGTGCTAAAAATCCGAACAAAATAAAAAAAAGACGCAAAAGTGTTTTCAAGGGAGTGTAAATTAAACTGTGCTATTTAGATTTATTAAATTTGCAATATTAAGCGAAGCGGAGTTGAGCAATGCTGGAGAGCAACTCAACAAGGAATAGCTTAATCCGATAGCGTATACAGAGGTTGATAATTCAGC
>JBBSPS010000127.1:0-11761 GCA_038258655.1 Bacteroidia bacterium | reverse complement strand
GCAGTAAGCCTTGAAGCTGTGTGCCCATTGTATCTTTGTTTGTTTTCCATTCTGCAAATTTATCGTTTTAAGTATTGCAGAAAGAATTTCATTCTTTCTTTTCCTCAAACCTATGGACTTTCAGTCCATAGTGGTTTAGTTTACTTTGTTTTAATTTTTGCTTTTTAATTTTTGTTTGAAATAAATTTGTTTAGCAGGAATTCTTATAAACGGGCTACAAACTCGCCTGCCATTTCGTTGGCCACTTTCAGAAGGTTGGAAAATCAAAGTGTTTTTGTTGCCCATTACGCCAACCTGACATATCCGAAAATCCAGCTAAACTAAATTTATTATTTTTTTTCTGAATGCTGCTTTGAATTTAAAATGATTGATAATTAATAATAATTAATCTTAAAACTATGCCACAAAGTTGTGTATGTTAAACGACAATTTTCTTATATAATCTTGGGGAAACGTTACATGTTTCACACTTAAGTGAGTAATTCATTTCTCACTTCGAATATTTTAAGAAACTCTTTTTGAATATTGTTGTAAATTGCTTTTTTTGAAAGTGACATACTGTTCCTAATAGCTGTCGCCAATGTTAGTTTTTTAAAATTATTCACTGTGAATTATATAAATTATTATCATAATTATATAACATCTTTAAGATTTAATGCTTTACATTCAACGTTTAAGATAGGGATATCAAACTTTATCGTTTTTATTAAATGATGTTTATCTTATCCCATAAATAGTGTTATAATGAGCCGACAAAAAAAACTTTGGATTATATTTTTTTTTATAGTAGGGGCTTCCTTTTCTGTTTTAGGTTTTTTTGGCTATGAAATATATCAACAAGCTCCCCCGATTCCTGAAAAAGTAGTAACCACCAATGGCAAGATTCTTTTTTCCGGTCAGGACATTAAGGATGGTCAAAACGTTTGGCAAAGCATGGGAGGTCAAGAGGTAGGTTCTATTTGGGGGCATGGGGCTTATCTCGCACCTGATTGGACGGCTGATCATCTGCATCGTGAAGCAGCCATCATTTTAGATGAATGGGCACTTAAAATGGGTGCAATCTCATATAAAGCCTTGGATATAGAGAGAGAAGCAGCCTTAAAGGCTCGCCTCAATAAGGAGATAAGAACTAATACTTATGATAAAAACTCAGGTGTTCTAACAATTTCAGAAACACGTGCACATGCAATGGAAGTTCTGAATGAATATTATTCTAATCTTTTTATGGCTGATACTAATTTTAATAAATTACGATCAGATTATGCCATACGGAAAAATGCCATCACAGAGGTTGATCGCATGCGTAAAATGAATTCTTTTTTCTTTTGGGCATCCTGGGTTTGTATAACAGAAAGACCCGGCAGTTCTATTAGTTATACGCACAATTGGCCACATGATGAGTTGGTAGGCAATGTAGTTACAGGTGATCTCATCATTTGGACTGGATTTAGCATCGCAATGCTACTACTTGGTATTGGTATTCTCGTCTTTTATCATGCAAAAACAAAAGTAGAAGGAGGTTTTGAATTCCCAGTTGAAGATCCATTAATGAATCAAAATATAACTCCTGCCATGCGAGCCGTGGAAAAATATTTTTGGGCTATTAATTTTCTCATACTATTACAGGTAGTAATGGGAATAATTACGGCACATTACGGTGTTGAAGGTAATGGGTTCTATGGTTTTCCGCTGTCAAATATTTTACCGTATTCAGTCACTCGAACTTGGCACGTCCAACTTTCTATTCTTTGGATTGCCACAGCTTGGCTTGCTACAGGACTATATATAGCATCGTCCGTGTCAGGCAAGGATCCTAAATTTCAAAAATTAGGTGTCAATATTCTTTTTGTTTGTCTTTTAATTATTGTTGCCGGCTCAATGATTGGTCAGTGGTTTGGTATTATGCAGAAGTTAGGATTTGTGGAAAACTTTTGGTTTGGGCATCAAGGATATGAGTATGTTGATTTGGGTCGTTTTTGGCAGATTTTTCTTTTTATCGCACTTTTTCTTTGGTTGATGTTAATGGTACGACCTCTATTACCAGTGATCAAAAGAGGTACCGAAGAAAAAAATTTATTGATTTTATTTTTGGTTTCTTGTACTGCAATCGCATTGTTTTATGGTGCCGGATTGATGTGGGGCAGGCAAACACACTTATCCATTGCAGAATATTGGAAATGGTGGGTAGTACATCTTTGGGTAGAAGGCTTTTTTGAAGTATTTGCCACAGTGGTATCGGCATTTCTTTTTGTGCGTTTGGGTTTGTTAAAAGTATCCACAGCCACTACAAATGTATTTGTTGCATCTATTATTTTTCTTTTTGCTGTTATTTTAGGGCTATTTCACCATTTGTATTTTACAGGTACCCCAACAATGATGATTGGTTTAGGTGCAACTTTCAGTGCTCTTGAAATTGTACCATTGGTTCTAATAGGCTTTGAAGCCTTTCATAATTATCGTTTAAGCAAAGCTAAAGAATGGCTGATTGATTATAAATGGCCTATATATTTTTTACTTTCAGTTTCGTTTTGGAATTTTTTAGGAGCAGGTATTTTTGGGTTTTTGATCAATCCGCCTATCGCACTTTATTATATGCAAGGACTAAACACTACCGCGTTGCATTCACATACCGCTTTATTTGGCGTATATGGCATGTTAGGGATTGGCTTAATGCTTTTTGTGTTGCGCAGTATTTACCGCAAGCAGCAATGGAATAATAAATTAATCGGTTTTTCATTTTGGTTTCTTAATATTGGCTTACTACTCATGGCGTTTATGAGCTTATTGCCTGTGGGTATTTTGCAAACTATTGCGAGTGTAAATGAAGGTATGTGGTATGCAAGATCTTCAGAATTCCTGCATCAGCCCAATATGCAAACTCTTCGATGGTTGAGAATATTTGGAGATGTTGTTTTTACGGCAGGCATAATCTCGCTATTCATATTTGTTTTCAGTTTGAAACTAAAAAAAAATAAAAAATAACTTACGATCAATGAATTTCACACTAAAAATCTGGAGACAGAAAAACAAAGAGGACAAAGGCGGATTTGTTATTTATCAAGTTGATGGCATCTCGAATGAACTGTCCTTCCTCGAAATGTTTGATGTGCTCAACGAGCGGCTAATCACCAAAGGCGAAGAAGCCATTGCATTTGACCACGATTGCCGCGAAGGAATTTGCGGAATGTGTTCTATGTACATCAATGGCCAGCCACATGGACCAGTCGAAGGAACTACGACCTGCCAACTTTATATGCGTTCGTTTAAAGACGGTGATACTATTATTGTAGAACCTTGGAGGGCAAATGCTTTCCCAGTTATTAAAGATCTTGTTGTAGATCGCTCGGCATTTGATAGAATTATTGCATCGGGAGGTTTCATTTCTACGAATGTGGGAAGTGCTCAGGATGCAAACAATATACTCATCTCCAAAACGGTTGCGGCAGAAGCCTTTGACGCAGCAGCTTGTATCGGCTGCGGAGCCTGTGTAGCTGTATGTAAAAACTCGTCGGCCATGCTGTTCGTTGCTGCTAAGGTTATGCATCTCGCTCTTCTTCCACAAGGAAAAATTGAATCCACCCAACGGGTCAAAAACATGGTTACTCAAATGGATCTTGAGGGTTTTGGGGCTTGTTCAAACACTGAAGCATGCACAGCAGTGTGTCCAAAACTTATTTCACACGAAACGATTGTCGGATTGAACCGTGAATACTTAATTGCAAATATCGTGTGAAATGATTTACACAGACTCTATTAAAAACTAATTTTAAAAATAAAAATTATGGAAAAACATATCGTAAAAATAAAATCAATTGACAAAGTCACTCATGATGTGATAAAAATTGTAACCGAAAAACCTGCTAGTTACAAATTCACACCAGGACAAGCAACTGAAATTGCCATCAATAAAGACGGTTGGCAAGAAGAAAAAAGACCTTACACATTTACCTGCCTTCCAACGGATGATTATTTAGAATTTATCATTAAGACATATCCATCGCATAAGGGTGTTACCAATGAACTGTTGCAATTGAAAGCAAATGATGCGTTAATTCTGCATGATGTTTTTGGGGCAATTTCGTATAAAGGGGAAGGAGCATTTATAGCAGGCGGTGCAGGAGTTACTCCTTTCATTTCTATATTCAGACATCTTCAACAAAAAAATGAAATCGGCAAAAGTGTGCTGGTGTTTGCCAATAAAACCAAGGCCGATATTATACTTGAAAAGGAATTTACGGATTTATTAGGCCATGCTTTTATTAATATTTTATCGGATGAAAAGTTAGACGGTTATCATTATGGGAGGATTAATGACGATTTCCTGAAAGCCAACATTACTGATTTTCAGCAGCAGTTTTACGTTTGTGGGCCTCCTCCTATGATGGATGCAATACTAAAGCAATTAGCAAAGCTTGGCGTTGGTAAAAACACTTTGACGGTGGAAATATAGATGTTCAAAATCATGAAAATTATAAATAAATTTAGCGTAGATGAAATACAATTATAATTCACAATGAGTGCAGTTCAAAAAAAAATTAAAATTTTAGAAGATTATTAACATGATTAAAAAAAATGAGTTGCCACCCATGAATACAATGACCACGGTTTCAGAAGTATTAAACATTCTCAAAGAGAGGGGCTACACGGTGGACTTCAATCTAAAAGAAAACCATCTGTTATATGATAATTCGATGAAGCTTAGACCCGGTGAATTTGTGGTGGATAAACATTACCGCTTCGAAGGTCTTTCGGATCCTGCTGATGAAGCAATAGTGTATGCCATTTCTTCAGTCAAAGAGAATATAAAAGGTACATTAGTAAATGGCTACGGAATTTATAGTGAAAGTGTAACCAATGAAATGTTAGAAGCATTGAACGAAAATCCGCACTCAGTAGGTGCAAAAAATAAAACAAACATTATGGAAGAAAAATTTAATGAATCAACTCCTCAACGTCCTGGCGGAGACCGTCTGATGGATGCACCAATGGTTACCATTGATTTGCCAGCTTTTATGCAACAGATAAAACAAGAGGCAACTTGGAAAGATAGCGATCGTAATGCCATAACTATTTATAAAACAAATGGCATGCGCATAGTATTAATCGCTTTGCATGCCGATGCTGAAATGGTCAAACATACAGCCAACGGAATAATCAGTCTTCAGATACTTGAGGGTGCGATAAAATTCAGTACAGATGAGCGTACAGTGGAATTAAGCAAAGGGCAAATATTAACTCTTCATAAAGATATTCCACATAGTGTGTTTGCCAAAGAAGAAAGTGTTTTTCTGCTAACACTTACAACCACCCTTGAAGAAATTAAATAACTGTTAGTTAGTTATTTGGATTTTCCAACGCAGAATAACCGATAATAATAAAGAGAATGACTTATGACAAATAAAAATGATCACGTTTCTACGATGGCGGATTACGCTGCTAAAAACGAATTACCGGAAATACTTTTTTGGGTTGGTTGTTTATCAAGTTTTGATGACCGCAATAAAAAAATTAGTAGAGCTATTGTACGAATACTAAATCACGTGGGCATAAAATTCGCGATTTTGGGTACTGAGGAAACCTGTACTGGAGATCCGGCTAAACGTGCAGGTAATGAATTTCTCTTTCAGATGCAGGCTATGCAAGCAATTAGCGTTATGAATAGCTATTCGGTGAAGAAAATTGTTACGGGCTGTCCTCATTGTTTCAATACGATAAAGAATGAATATCCAGAGCTTGGAGGTAAGTACGAGGTTGTTCATCATACTCAATTGATTCAGGAATTAATCGATTCAGGAAAACTCAGTGTGAAAGGTGGTGCATTCAAAGGCAAAAAAATTACATTTCACGATCCCTGCTATTTGGGCAGAGGCAATGGAATATATGAAGCGCCCCGTTCAATCATTCGAAAACTGGATGTGGAACTGGCAGAAATGAAACATAATAGAAAAGATGGATTTTGCTGCGGTGCTGGCGGAGCACAAATGTTTAAAGAAGCGGAAAAAGGGGATAAAGAAGTAAATGTAGCGCGGAGTGAACAAGCATTGTCATTAAACCCCGATATTATTGCCACAGGATGTCCTTTTTGTATGACCATGATGACAGATGGAGTGAAACATCTTAATAAAGAGTCGCAAACCAAAGTAATAGATGTTGCTGAATTGATTGTTGCATCTAATGAATTATAAGTTTTTAACTGCACTCTGACGAAAGTGAAATGACTATATAAAAACAAAGATCAATATCATGAAAATTAAGAAGTCATTACAGACATATAATACCACAGGAAAGAGTTTGCATGATAGGAAAATAAACGAAATTAACATGTCAAAAACCTTTGGAGATAAAGTGATTGATTTTAATCGACATTTACAGTATTCGGATAAATTGCCGGAAAATTTTCGGGTGATTAATCCTTATCTTGATAATCCTGAAACGATGACGGTGATGCGGCAGTTTTATCAAACATTTTACAACGATTCAAATCAACGAAGATTTATTATCGGTATTAATCCGAGCCGTCACGGAGCCGGGGTAACAGGTGTGCCATTTACAGATACCAAACGATTAGAAAGCGTTTGTGGTATCAAAATGCAATCGGCACATACGCACGAGGTGTCTTCTGTTTTTATGTATGATATGATTACTGAATTTGGTGGAGCGAATAATTTTTACAAACAATTTTACATCAACTCGCCATTTCCTTTGGCCATTGTCCGCCAAACAACAGATGGCAAATGGTTAAATGCCAATTATTATGACGACCCCGTTCTTTTTGAAATGGTAAAAGACTTTATGATTTTGTCCTTAAAAAAACATATTAGTATGGGATTAGACACTTCGGAGGTTTTTGTACTCGGAAAGAAAAATGCCGTTTTCATCAAAAAGTTAAACAAGGAAGCTAAGTTATTTGGTAGTTTAAAAATACTTGAACATCCGCGATACATCCAGCAATATAAGTCAAAAGAAAAACAGATTTATATTGACAAATATATATTAACCTTAAATAATTTACAATAAACCCATTGAAGACACATACCATTTATACCATAGGTCATTCTACTCGTAGCCTTGAAGAATTTTTGAATATGCTTCAATCTTTTAATATTAAAATTCTTGCAGACATACGAAGCTTGCCTGGTTCACGCAAGTATCCACAATTCAACAAAGAAGATTTAAAAATATCCTTAGAAAATGTTGGAATACAATACATACATTTGGCTGATTTGGGAGGAAGAAGGAAGGTAAAAAAAGACTCAAAAAACAACCGTTGGAACAATGCCTCTTTCAGAGGTTATGCCGATTATATGGAAACCGAAGAATTTAAAAATGGTATTGTAAAACTGGAGCATATAGCTTTAGAACAATCCACAGCTTATATGTGTTCTGAAGCGGTTTGGTGGAAATGCCATCGTTCGATGGTGTCCGATTATCTTAAAGCAAAAGGTTGGACGGTATTACATATTATGGCAATAGCAAAAGTTCAGGAGCATAAATACACTTCGCCTGCAAGAATGGTTGATGGAAATGTATTGTATTCTGATGAAAATTAGATTTACAAATAAAAAATCAGTTTATGAAAACAAAATTTAAAATTGGCGACAAAGTAAGTTGGAACTCTGAAGCGGGGAGAGTTTCAGGAACTATTATTAAAATACACATTAAGAATTTCGATTACAAAGGATATACACACCACGCTACAGAAGAAGAACCTCAATATGAAATAAAAAGCAGTAAGACGGATCATATTGCAGCTCATAAAGGTTCTGCACTTACTAAGCTTTAAAAAGAATCATCTATTCACTAATGGGAATTATTATCTTTACATTGTGGAAAGCAGCATTTGCTGGTGTATGGATAGATTTGTTGGCGACATTAAATACAGTTAAAATTTAAAAAAGCAATTTGGAATTTTATAGAAAAATAAAACTCATGGAAAATAAAGAACATTGGGAAAAAGTTTTTGCAACAAAAACAGAAAAGGAAGTAAGTTGGTTTCAAGCATATCCTAAAACCTCAATGGAATTTGTTACCCTTTTTCATTTACCCAAAAACGCCAAATTTATAGACATTGGTGGTGGAGAAAGTCACTTTGCGGATTCACTGCTTGAGAAAGGATATTCTGATATAACAGTTTTAGATATTTCTGCTAATGCCATTGAAAGAGCAAAAAAACGATTAGGGTCAAAAGCAGAAAATGTTAAGTGGATTGTTTCGGACGTAACCGAATTTATTCCCGAAGATAAATATGACTTTTGGCACGATAGGGCTGCTTTTCATTTTTTAACATCAGAAGATAAAATTTATAAATATGTTGCGATAGCAGAAAATGCAATTAATCAAAATGGTTATTTAATTCTTGGTACATTTTCAGAAAACGGGCCAACTAAGTGCAGCGGATTAGAAATAAAGCAATACAACGAAACTTCTATGTCTGCCCGATTTGAAATTGCATTTGACAGAATTAAATGTATTACCGAAGACCATCAAACCCCATTTAATACTATTCAGAATTTTCTGTTTTGTAGTTTTAAGAAAAAATAAAAAAGGGTAATGGCTTAAAATTTATGACGTATATTTCCCATGTTACCTGAAAGTATTGTCTTCACATGATGATGCTCACGGCTTAATAGATGTGAGACTTCACTTCTTTTAATAGGCTCTATTTTTACTTTTATTTCTTTATTGATCCGATTAAAAGATAACATTCAACTGCTGTATTGTTTTTTATAGCGTGCTTAATATTATTTGGGAAAATGAAAAAATCACCGGATTTTGCTAAATAGGTTTCTTCTTCAATTAAAAACTCAGGATTTCCGGTAACAACAAAAGCATATTCTGTTTTATCAGGATGTACGTGAATTGGATAAAATGCCAAGGGGTCTATTTTTACCATTTTTACACCACCATTATTTAATTGCAAAAACTCTTTGCCTGAAAAACCTTTTACTTGCCCTGATTTCCATTCTAGATTATTGATATCGATTTTATATTCCATGATTTTATATTTATGTTAAGCTTATTTCTATTTGATAAAAGTTTGAATCAATCATTATTTTAAAGATTATTTATTTTAAAACACATTAATAATAAATTTGGCAGCATTTATTTTTTGTAAATCATTTTAGTTGATACTGCGATTCTATTCCAAGAGTTTATTACAACAATTTGCATGATTATTTGAGCCAAAACCTTTTGTTCAAAAAACGTAATTGCATTTTTGTAGGTTTCATCTTTTACTCCTTCCAAAGAAATCAACGTAATTTCTTCAGTTAATTGTAAAACTGCTTTCTCTTCGTTCGTAAAAAGATGAGATTCTTTCCATGCAGATAATGAAAAAACCCTTCTAACACTTTCCCCTTCAGCGAGGGCATGTTCAGTATGCATGTCTATGCAATAAGCACAATTATTGATTTGTGACGCTCTGATTTTTATCAATTGTTTAAGTAACGAGGGTATTTGCGTGGTATTGGCGTAATTTTCCAATTCCAGCATTGCTTTGTAAGCATTGGGCTCCAAATCTTTAATTGAAATTCGTTTTGTCATTGTTTTGTTTTTTTATTGATCAATTCTTTTAAATAGTCTGTATTTATATCATTTCCAAAAATTTCATCAATGCCATTTTTGTTTTTTAATTTTATGGCGATTTCTTTTAATGCACGAATTGCGATCTTTAAAAATCCCGGACCTAGACTCACCCTCACGACTCCGATTTCTTCCAATTCTTTTAAATCGGGAACGCCTTGAAGTGCTAAAATATTAACCGGACAGGAAAGAGAAGAAATGAGTTTTTGTATATCTTGTTTTTGTTTCATTACAATTGGGAAAAAACAATCCGCTCCGGCTTCTGAATATGCCTTCCCTCTTCTTAGTATTTCCTCAAACTTATCTTTATCAGTTGCAAATTCCTTTCCTTTAATATAGACATCTGTTCTTGCATTTATAAATAACCGAATTCCCATTTTTGATGAAACATCTTTAATGAGTTTTATCCTTTCGCACTGTGTCTCAATTGGAAGAAGTGAGTCGCTTTTTTTATCACTATCTTCTATATTAATTCCAATGATACCTGTATTAATAAGCAATTTGATATTTTCTTGAAGTTCGGCACTCGAATTTGAATATCCCATTTCAATATCAGCTGTTACAGGAATATTTACGCTATCCGTTATTTTTTTTAATTGGTCTAATAATTCTTTAAAGGGAATGTTTTCTCCGTCATCGTAACCATTTGTAAACGCAATGGATGCGCTGGCGGTTGCAATGGCAGAATATTCTAAGTTTTCAAGCAAAGCAGCAGTTAATGGATCCCAAATATTAGGAAGAATCAACATTTTTCCATTTCGATGCAATTGATTAAACAGTTCCGCTTTATTTTGTTGTGTCATAATGTTAGGTGTAAAAAGTAGTAAAGTTAAAGATTATCAGGGTGGTTTATAACATCTAAGATACACAAAGTTGGCTATAAATTGTGTCATAAATTAACACAGGAGGTGCATCGAATCACCCAATTAAAAAATGTAGTATTAGGAACAAAATACCGACTGTTTATAGCTCAATACTTTTTATCAAAAATTGACACATTCATACCTAAACAGCTTTATGTAGCATTTGTCGGTAGTTAACGCCTAAATAGGGAAAGCGAGTTAAAACCCTACCGTTACTTTACGCTAAAAT
Source organism: Bacteroidia bacterium (assembly GCA_038258655.1). Lineage (GTDB taxonomy): Bacteria > Bacteroidota > Bacteroidia > 2-12-FULL-35-15 > 2-12-FULL-35-15 > 2-12-FULL-35-15. The sequence continues at coordinate 1,087 of JBBSPS010000127.1, read as the reverse complement.
CAGAAAACTTTATAAAACACCACAAAACAAATGAAAAGGATTGCAATGAACGTCAAAAATGCGGCAAGCGTAAAATACACTTGTTGCACCTTTGTTTTTGTTAACGATAAGTACCAATACCGTTCAATAAACACCAATAAGTGTCAATGCGTTCGGGAATAGGCAAACAGTAAAATACAGTACACGACCTTTGAATTTTTAAACGTAAAATACAATAGCCATGAAAGAAACGAAAGAAGAAAAAACAGAACAAAAACAAAAAACAAACAAGACCGAAAAAACTTTGTTGGGTGCAGATGAGGAAAAAGGTGTTTGGGAAAAAGCAGCGGAAACCATTGCCGGAGATAATAAATTAATGGAAACTGTTTTAAAACTCATACTAAGTCCAATTACATTGTTGGTGGGCGTTGGTTTATTGATCTATGCCTTTATAAAATTGAAAGGACAAAAAGAGGAAATAGAAAAACTAAAAACAGAAAACCTCAAGCTAAAAGAAGACTACACGGAACTTGAGGAAGATTTTGAAAAAGTAAAGAAAAAGTTTAAGAAGATAAAAATCCTAACGGAAACAGAATCGGAGAATCCGCTTTTAGGAATTGGTATTACTAATCATAAATCGTTAATGCCAATAAATCAACAGGCGAAAAAGAAAACGTATGAAACCGCTTATTTATAAAACTAAAGAAATTGATATGGAAAATAAACTCATTATAAAACGTTATAAAATACCGGAAGATTTGCTGATGGATATTTTACGCATTCTGTTTGGAAATAACATTAAACATAAAATTATCGGAATTCGGCAGCGACAAAATAGTGTATTGCTGAATGTGAATTTTGATTTAGTCTCAATTAAAAATAGAGAAGCAAAAGAAAACATGGAAGGCATATTAACTGATTACAGCGAGTTCATGAAAGGCTTACTTGGCAATACAGTTTTGATGTTTGGAGTTCCTACCTTTGACAGGACAAAAAAGTTAAGACATAAAGCCCCCCTAACTCTTAACTTTAGAAACTATGAAACCACAAAAAAAACATTACAGTAAAACGTACAAATTAAAAGCAGTTGCATTATGTGAACAACGCG
>JBBSPS010000126.1:0-11866 GCA_038258655.1 Bacteroidia bacterium | reverse complement strand
AGGGTTAGTGAAATTTTATCATATGCTTGAAGGATGGCTTATCGCACAAGAAATACTTGTGGGTAAACAGTAGCCTTTGGAGAGGGGCTGGGGGTGAGGCTAATGAAAGCGGACTAATTTATATTAAGTGTTGATATTATTACTTTATAGTAACAAGTTTATCACTCTTCACAATCCGGCCATTAATAATAATCTGATACAAATAAATGCCATTGTTCAAATTGGTATTTAAAGTAAGTGCATTGATATTTGAGTTTAATTTATATTCTTCTATTTGTTTCCTGTTAAATCATAAACTATCTTTTAATGGAACTTGCATATATTCTTTGCTATTGAGAAATGATGTTATATAAGTTCCCAAAAAATTTTGGCCTGCGGTAGTTTGACATGTTGAATAATTTTCAAAAGACGGATTATGAACCAAATTCTGAGCGTATGTTTTATACAATATAAAAATCTATTTTCCATTTATACAAAGATAACCCCTTTATACAATATTGTATAAAGGGGTTATCTTATTTAAATTTTAAATTTTATTTTACAATCACAATTTTATTATATGCTTTTACATTGTTGTCAATAATTACAGAATAAAAATAAATACCGTTGGTCAATTCATTTTCAGAAATTTTTAATGAATTATTATCGCCTTCAGTTAATTTATATTTATTAATAACTCGTCCAGTAATATCGTACAATACAAATGTACCTGCGGATTGACTTGCCAATGAATATTCAAAGATCATATTTCCATTGTTTGGATTCGGATATAGTTTGAATGATTTATTTTCGGTATTAATTTGTGTTACAGAAGTTGTTGAGCCTTCCAACGATTGTGTAACTGATACATCACAATTATCTGTAAATTCTATCACATTGTTTGCAATGGTCATTAATAAAACGCGTGCCTGATAAACCGAATTACCACTTGATAATGGGCATTGCCATGCAATAGTATTTAAAGTACTTCTATCACTTGATGTATAACTATAATTGGGCGCAAGTAATTTTTTCAAAATAAGTGCATTCACTATTTTTTGATTGCTTTCAATTGCATTGCTTGCAACAATACTGTTATTGATGCTGTTTGCATTACTATATTGTGCAAGCACCATTTTATCATCTACTTGTGCAAATTTTGAATAATTATGTTTTGTGCTATTATAAAATTTTTGCAAGGAAGCATTGCTGTTTTGTAATGCGGTATTGTTTTTTAATTCCTTATACACAAATTGGTTACGCAGCCAATGGGTTTCATCACTAAATACAGGTAGTTTCTTTGCATCATTTACCATTGTTTGCAGCTCTTTTGCATAATCGGTAACCGCATTTATTGTAGGATCAGCAGCAGGTGCTGCTGCACGAACAGGATCACATCCAACAGGGCTGCCACTTGAGTTTAAAAGGGATGCTGAAGAATAAGCAGAACCTCCATATTGAATATTTTTTGTCGGCAATGTTGTCGCCGTATTATTTACATATAATATTGAATTACCTGCAGCACTACCCTCTGCAACTGTTTGTCCGCGTACATAATTTGCAGGCGCGTCCCAATAATTATTACTTGCTACGGAGCTGCTGCCTTGTGAGCCTATAATACCATTGGTTAACAATACAAAACCATCCTGCGCTTTGTGTATGGTATTTTGTGTAATACCCGTTTGTGGGCTGCTATTTGTGGTAAGTACACTTGTACAAGCTCCTTTAAATACAAGGCCACGTGCTGCATCGTCTATTTGGTTGCATTTTAGCAACATATGGGTACTGCTTTCCACATAAATACCTCCTACACCTAAATTACCACCTGCGGAGGCTGCTGCTGTACTATTGCATTTGGTATGGTTAAGTGTAAGTTGTATACCGTCGCAACCCTTTGTTAAAATACCATTTTTACTACCTGTTGTAGCGTAACGCACTGTACAAACATTGTCCTTCACTCCTAAAGGATATGCCGCAGCCGGACTTTTTACATTTAATAAATTTATTCCATTAACGGCTTCAGTAATAGTATTACCTACTATTGACCAGCTACCATCAAAGCCATTATAAGTTCCGTTCTGCAAATCCATAACATAAATACCATTGGTGCAATAACCGCCAGTATTGGCTTTAATAATATTGCTGCGTATGTATAGATCGGTACTAAGGGCATTATTAAAATTGCGGTTTACATATATTGCGTTCTCACAATTTTGAATTAAAGGATGTGAAGCAACATATATGATATTGTATGCTGTGGGTGAATTAATGTAGATACCATATTTACCATAGTTAAAAGTTCCGAGTGTAAATGGTCCTGTGCTTATGTTGTCAATAGTGTTGCTATAAATATAGTTATTCTGATAATATTGAACATATACAGCTGTATGGGTATTATTAAAAATATTCCGTTGATTGGTACCCGGATTACCCACTGTAATAGAATTTGTACCTGTATTAGCAGTTCCTGTGGCTATTATTCCACACCCCGATTCAAAATAGCAGGGTGGTACAGGTTGCCCTGGGTTACCACTAGGACAACCGTTAGGATTAGGACTGCCTGTCATGTATTGAAATTGATTATTGTAAATTATTGCATCGGATCGTGTTAATTTAACTCCACACATAATCCAATCAAAAATATTGAGGTTAGCTGCTGTACTTGCCGATCCAATATTAATGTTTGTTACATCTGTAACATTTATGCCGTAACACCCTTTTCTGTCGGTATAGGGTGATTTTAATTTACTACCCACTAAACCTGCAAGTACACCTGTGCCTTTTAAATTTGTTACCGTTGGGCTATTAGGTAACGCCCTTGATGTAATAATTGAATTGGTTATGGTTCCCGAGTGCGTACCCCCTGAATATGCACGTACATCAATAGCTATGAGATTTCTATTAAAGATAGCCTCGTCAATAATAAATGTACCACCTCCAACAGATACTACGGCATTTATGGCGTCTTCAACTAAAGTGTTGCCAAGTACCTTTAATGTTCTGCCGGGTTGTACATATATTCCGTCCCACATATTAGTACAAGCAGATACATGTGATGGGGCTTGCGCATTGCCATTCAATGTAAAATCACCACCTGTTAAATCAATTTTAACACCGGGATCCATCACAAAAGTACAGTTCCAACAGTTGGTAAACACATCTATATTAAGAGGACCTTGTACTGAAATAGTTTTACCTATTATTGCCCCACCTGTTCCAATAGCTGCAAGCAAAGCACTTGAATTTGCTCCTACCTTGGGTACTGTATAATCGTATGGGCCTCCGCAACAATTGGTGTTTACTGTAACCGTAATTTCATCACGCGATTGGCAACCTGTTGCAGGGTTAGTTACCACCAATGTATAAGTCGTTGTTGTACTAGGCGTAGCTGTGGGCTGTGCTATATTGGCATTGCTAAGCCCTGTTGTAGGTGTCCACAAATATGTAAGACCCGCTTGTGAAGGCGTTCCGATCACAGCGGATCCTCCCGAACAAATACTTATATCCGGTCCCGCATTTATTGTAAGTGGAATATTTGGACGCATAGAAATATCATCTACGCATATATCATAAGCAGTGGTATGATGAGCATTTATCTGACAGATACATACTTCCGCATTAGTAAGTGCTATCGGAGATATATAATTCACATTACTCTGATGCCATGTAAAACCACCTCCCGATGGTGGAATAGCAATAGGAGTGCCTATAAAGGCTCCATTAACTTCTACCTGAAACTCCAATGTTCCGTATACTGCAAGTGCATTATCTGTTGTGAAAAATTGCATATCATAATTAGTAGCCGCAACAATATTCACTCGTTGACACCATACACGAGTATGAGCTGGTGCAGGCGTTATATTGGGTGCTACACCGTATCCATCATACACCATACTCAACCCTCTGTTTGGAAGTGTTGGCCTCATTGGCCAACTACCAATACTACTTGTTGTAGCATTGTAAACATTGAAGTTAGTATTAGAAAACAAGAGACTTAAATTAAAATCTGTGTTGGCAGGCTTAGTAAGTGTATTTCCATTTGCGAAATCACCATTGGTAAATATACTTGGGCAGCAGGCAACAAAATTGAAAATAGCTTGTCCGGGAACAATAGTTCCGGTACATCCTACATCGTTCATGGCGTTAATGGTTAAAGGGGAGTCGCCTTGTTTTACTGATATAATAACCGAAATAATTTGAGTTTGTAGATTAGAAACTGTAACACCATTGCTAAATGTTACTGAGAATGGGGGATTTCCTGTAAATTGTAACTTGATAAGTTGAGGTGAGTTATCACATACCGTACTTGCGCCTTGCCCTACAATTTGTGCAGTGGGAGAAGCCATGGTGATATATGCATTTTTAACAATTGTATTATTTCCTCCTGGACTCGTTGATGTAAGGGTTACTGTATATACAGTACCCACTGTTCCATTATAAACATGAGTAGGGTTTTTTAAAGTGGAAGTTGGTGTTCCATCACCAAAATTCCATAACCAACTTGTTACAGTGCCTCCGGTTAAATCAGTGAAATTTACCGTTTGTCCCGGACAAACACGAGTGATATTGGAAGTAAAGTCAGCAAAAATAGTTTGCCCTGTATTGATACATGCTAATGCCTGAGAAGCATTAATCCTTCCAGAACCTATTAATCCGCCTAAACTGGGATTTTGTGCTGTAATATTTGTACAGGAAGATTTCAAACAATTTTCGAGTGCCGATTGCGAAAGGTTTGGATTAAATGACCACATTAATCCTACAAGTCCCGCCGTAAGTGGGCAAGCCATGGAGGTTCCGCTTAACGTGCCGTAGGTAACATTATCTGCATTTGAAAAGGTACTGTAAATTCCCAAACCGGGAGCCATCACATCTACTGCATTGCTGTATGTTGAGAAGGAAGCCTTGACATCTGCATTATCGGTGGCGCCAACACATATAACATGGTTATAGGATGCAGGATAATTTAATTCATTAATTCCAGTATTACCTGCTGCTGCTACTATAATACAACCTTTGCCATAAGCATAATCAATAACAGCCTGAGAGGTCGCATCATATACATTTGCCCCCCATGAGCAACTAATTACTTTGGCTCCATTATCAGCAGCCCATGTTATTCCATCGTAACCATGAGAGATATGACCTGGATTAGGGTCTGCATCACTTGTTACTTTTACCGGTATAATTTTTAAATAATTAATGCCTCCTACTGGATAATTTAAAGAAGCTATACCAATAGCATTATTGGTTGCTGCGGCTGCAATACCTGCGCAATGCGTACCATGGTTAAAGCTAGCATTTGGAGGATTCGTATTATTATCACCATCTGCAACGTCTCTTCCTGCTATCATTATAGCAGCAAGATCAGTGTGGGTAGTACGTATCTCATTATCAACTATAGCAATATTAATAACTCCTTTCCCTGCTTTCGGAATATAAAGATCGAATGCAGCGGGTGCAGCTATTTTGGGTAATGACCATTGGTTAGCAGCATACAATGGATCGTTAGGTGTTGCAAATATTTTATCAAAAGGAATCTTTTCGGCATACTCAGTAGATGACTTTGCCTTTAAGTCAATAAGCACTTGCTCAACACTTGCAAAGTTGGTAAATTCCATTCGGTAAATACTTTTTAAGATAGTTGAGTTTGCTGATACGAATGGCCTGTACAATTTGGTAACGTTGTATTTAGCAACCAAGTCCGCAATGTATGCAGGCGTTCCTCCTGTACCATTATAATTTGGTATTGTATCGGATAAGTTTTTTAGTTTAAAATAAATTTTTCCATCGCAATAATTTGGATTGATAGTTTGGGCTTTGCCAAAATTAAATGCTATTAGTAATGCTAATAGAAGTAAGTGTTTTAAGTGTTTCATGATTTTTTTTGTTTTAAATAATATTATATGGTAGGCTGTTATTTATTTACATTTTTAAAATATACTGCAAGAGTAGGGAATGAGAGTGCCAAAAGCGGGCACTCTTCTAAAAATTTATTCATCATTGGTAAAATGGTAACAATTTCTTTTCTTACAAAACTTAATATTTTGTTGTTCCCGCACTTTTAAATGATCTATCAGCCTGAAAACTGTGCGTCTTGAAACTGTAATTTTTTTCGCGATCGTTTCGGCTGTGCCGGGAGCTTTCATTTCAATCAGATTTTTTAATTTTTTGAGTAATTCATCTCTTTCAATAGCATCCATAAAGTAATTAATTAAGTTAACGGGGATTTAATGGCTCATGATCTCTTATTTAAAAATGCCGGCACTATACTTATAAACCCATTTAAGCTGCCGGCATTTTTTGATTCGGACATCCTATTTGATATTAATAACCAAATTAATTAATCAAACCGTTGACAAAGGAAAAGAAACAAAAAGGATAAACCGTGGACAAAACATACCAGATTGTTACACCGCTAAAAAGCTTATATAAATTGGATATTCGGAGATAAATTATTTTTATTGCCTATACAATTGATTTTTTTATTTCATTTGCATGCAACTAATTTAGTTTAACTATGGCACACCCGCATATTGTCAATTTCATAAATAACTTAAGTGAAAATGAAATACAAATAGCAGAAGAGCATCTTAAAAAATCGACTTCCTTTTCAAGCCGCTTGCAAAAGATTCTAAAATTATTTGAGTTATTAATTGCAAATAAGGATAAACAAATACCTGATAATAAATTATGTAATGAATTGAATTGTAGTACCGGTGCATTGCGTGTTCTAAAAAGCAGGTTACTTGAAAAAGTACTGGAAGCCTTTACCTTTGATAAACATATATACAACACTAATATTTTTAGTGAGTATGATATTATGACATTTAAGCTTAGGAAGAAATTATTGATTTTAAAAATATTGTCACGTTCATTAAATCAAGGGAAAACAGAGATTCTATATGAAATATTAAATCAAATTATTGATACCGCTAAAGAATATGAAGCGTATGCTGCGCTTATTGAAGCATTAACGACAAAAAAATATTTAAAAGGAATACGGGCAGGGATTAATGAATTTGATAAACTAAATGAACAAATAATATTTTATGATACTTGTCAAAAAGCGGTGAATTATGCAGCTGATTGTTATTACCGCCTGATATTAAATAACGATTTTGTTGAATCACTTTCTCAAAAAGAACTGGATAATCATTTTCAAAACTTCATTCAACAAATGGAAATTGATTATAAAAAAACTAAATCACAACAAGTTGATTATTATTTAAACATTATCCGTTTTGCATTCTGCGAACGTGAAAAGAACTACTCTGAAGCTATAAAATATTGTGATAAACTAATTTTCATTATCAAAAAAAGTAAAGTTATTTATCGGAAAGAGCGGATAGGTATGATACTAGACAATCTATCACAAATTAAAACGTATATAGGTAATTATAAAGCAGCGGCAATTGATGCAAGAAAAGCTCAGCAATATTATATTCAAAACAGCTTTAATTATTTTAGTTCAAAACAACAGGAGTTTTATTCGAACTTGTATAATGGCAATATGCGTGAAACATTAAAATGTATCGATAAGCTTCTAGAGCAACCGCTTATAGATACCGGAGAATTTCGCAAATCAAAATATATATATTATAAGTCCTGTGTTTTATTTGCTTCCGGAAAATATAAAGAAGCATTGGATCTTTTAAAAATGTCATTAGAAATTGAAAAGGATAAAACCCGCTGGAATATTTCCTTACGTATTTTAAACATTATGATATTTATTGAACTGCAAAAAATAAACGAAGCAGACAGTGCATTGGAATCACTGCGCAAACATATAGAGCGGCAAAACAAAGAAGAGGAAGTAAAACCAAGGGATGCTTTAATTGTAAAAACATTAAGAGAATTGGAAAAGGATAATTTTAATTATGAGCGTAAAAATGTGAAAGTTGATGTGATGTTAAAAAAACTTTCAGAAAAAGATACTCCTGTTGCATGGGAACATTATAGTACCGAGTTGGTTCCTTTTCATAAATGGTTGGAAGGGAAGAAGAAGCTATAAGTGATGAGTGAATGTCCGCGTGGTCATTTCGAGTAATGAAGCGCAGCGTAATGTATCAAAGCTGAAAACAAGAGTTGATGAAACAATTGGTTGTAGCGTATGAAAAAAATGATTTTCATGCGCTTTTGCAACTTGAACTGCAATGGATATATAAAGAAGAAAATAATCTGGAACTATTAAGTGAAGAAAAATTAAACATATATATTCAGGTTTTGAAAGAACAAGAGCAAGAACTTGAAAAGCAAAAAGACAATAAGACATCCTAAATATTTTCCTTTACAAAAGTTTAATCCGTTTCCATTTTCTATAAGGTTAAATCTTCCAAAGGAAAAACAAAGAAAGGAATCTCTTGTTGATGAGATAAAGAGAGTAACACTCTACTTAATGGAGAAGGGTTTTTGAAAGAAATTAAAAACTGCATTAATCAATTCAAATCCCAAAGGCAAACAAATGCATGGGAGGAGGCACTAAATAAAATTAGGTGGGGGTAATACAAATCAACGAAAAATTACAAATCAATGAAAAACGAATAAGTACGAATTTACGAGCCTGTCTGTCTACAAACAGGACGATGTAAAAAAGCACGCTTAAGCATAATTCGCTATTCGTACTTATTCGTTTTTCGTTGATTTAGGATAATTCACCGTATAATGCAAGCCCCTGCTTTCTTTACGATTTTTTGCTTGTTTGATGATGAGGTATGCGACATTAATTAAATTACGTAATTCACATAATTTTGGTGAGATAGTCGTTTGTAAATACAACGCTTCGTTTTCTTTGTACAAAATTTCTAACCTGTCAAAAGCCCGTTGTAAGCGTAGATCAGAACGAACAATACCAACATAATTAGTCATGATAGCTTGTACTTCACGCAATGTTTGTGTAAGTAAAACCATTTCTTCCGGATGTGCAGTTCCTTCCGCATTCCAATCGGGGATGGCATCAGAGAAAGAAATTGTTTTTATATTTTCAATCGTATCCATCGCTGCATGATGCGCATACACTACTGCTTCTAATAATGAATTGGAGGCTAAACGATTGGCTCCATGCAAACCCGTTGATGAACATTCACCAATAGCATACAGCCGATCGATCGTACTTCTGCCTTTCTTATCCACTTTAATTCCTCCGCACATGTAATGAGCTGCCGGTACCACAGGGATATAATCTTTCATCATATCAATTCCTAAACTCAAACATTTTTGATAGATATTAGGAAAGTGTTTTATGAATTCATCCTTATCTAAATGTCGGCAATCCAAATACACATAATCATCACCACGTGTTTTCATTTCATTGTCGATGGCACGCGCAACAATATCACGTGGAGCAAGTGATTTACGCGCATCGTATTTTTGCATAAATTCATTGCCATCAATTGTCTTTAGTATCCCGCCGAAACCTCTTACTGCTTCAGATATTAAGAATGAAGGGCTTTCACCGGGATTATATAATGATGTAGGATGAAATTGATAAAATTCCATTCCTTCCACTCTACCTTTTGCACGATACACCATTGCTACACCATCACCTGTGGCAATGGTCGGATTGGTAGTAGCAGTATATACTTGGCCTGCACCACCTGTCGCCATTAAAATAGTTTTGGCAAGAATCGTTTCAATTTGGTTTGATCGTAAATTCAAAACGTATGTGCCATAACATTCAATACCGGGGGTGCGGCTGTTCACTTCAATTCCTAAATGATGTTGTGTTAAAATATCGATTGCAAAATGATGATCTAAGATTTCAATAGTGGGATGTGAATGTACCTGTGCCAATAGCGCACGTTCGATCTCAAAACCGGTATTGTCTTTATGATGCAGGATGCGGTGTTCTGAGTGGCCGCCTTCCTTTGCCAAGTCATATTCTCCGCCGGGTGTTTTATCAAATTTCGCTCCCCAGGCAATTAGTTCATTGATTCGTTCAGTTGATTCTGTGATCACCATACGCACTACTTCTTCATCACATATTCCATCTCCGGCAATTAATGTATCTTTTATATGTTTTTGGTAGGAGTCCGGACTATGCATCACCGCAGCGATTCCGCCTTGTGCATATTTGGTGTTGCTTTCATCTTCATTGGCTTTGGTGATCATACATACCTTGCCATAAGGCGCTACCTTCAGCGCATAGCTTAAGCCGGCAATGCCTGAACCAATAATTAAAAAATCTGTTTTTCTATTCAATGTAAAAAAAGTATATCGCTACAAAGATGGGAAATATTTTTGGCAGGCTAAAAAGGAATATAATTATAAGGAAAGAGAATATTCTATTCCTACTATATATAAATTTTGAGGAGATGATACGTTATATTCCTGTTGAACTAAATAATAGAGACCAAATGTACTTTTGTCATTTTTTTTATAATCTAAACCAACAACATAACGATTACGGTGCCACGTATTATCAGACTCAAGAGCTCTTGGATTATTTATTTGATAACGAAACTCAACAGCAACATAAGGAGTAATGGGTTTATTCAGATCATATTTCATTTCAAATTTATTTCTTGAATACCATTCAGGAACACTTCCATTATCACTCGTGTAAATATTTCGTACCTCCGATTGGAGTCGTTGGCGATAAGAAAAAGCAAAGTCTCCGAACTTTTTCTTTAAAGAAATATCCAACATCAAACGATGGCGGAAGCTGAATGTGTTATCGATCAAATGTTTTTGTATGGATCGATATGCAAGCGACACTTTCAAAAATGGAAGAGGTTTAATAGCGGCACCTAAATCAGTATAAAATAAATTGGTGCGTGTAAAGTTGTCTCGCAAACGATATTCTTCGGTAAGAAATATAGATGTATTTTTTTTTAATTTTTTTTCTACATTAAATGTTGTCCACAATCCGGCATCATTAATAGTTTGGGAAAAAACACTTGTAATAGGGCACAGTAGAAAATAAAATAAAATAGAAAGTGTAATTTTTTTCATCAGCATAATAGGCTATTTAACCTCATAATAATATACTTTTATCAATGCTGTATCTTTTAAAAAATCAATTTTACCAATATTAATACGATTGATTTTAACCCCCATGCGTTTTTCCAGATCGGCAATAAGTTCAGAATGAGATTCCGGTTTTATCATTTCAATATTTTCGTATTGGATGATCTGGGCTATTTCCTTTTTCATTAATATAGTACTTTCAAGTAAGTATGTAAACAGGATAATAATAAAATTAAGTAATGACAATTCAAACCAGGTTCCTTTGCTTAAAGCAGTTATTAGTCCCATAGCAATCACAAGGAACAAATAGGTCATGTCTTTTGTCGTAATGCCTTCAGTGCGATAACGTAACATTGAAAATACGGCAAACAAGCCGAACGCAGCTCCCATACTCATATCTGATTTGTTAAGGATAAACGTGATGAGGAAGATGATGAGGTTAAAAATAAAAAAAGTGAAAAAATTCTCCCGGTTTTTGTAGGTTCTAAAATAAATAAAACGAATAAGTATAAATACAGATACAAAATCGACAGCTATTCGGATAAAAAATTTAGGCCCTAATTTGTCAAATAATGTAAATCCAGTGTTAACAGCTTCTTCATTAAGCACTTGCAGTAGTACCATACAGTATTTTTTTTAGTAAAATTAAATTTGGTTTAAAATTATTATGTTTTATTTCCTTAAACAAGCTAATCACTCCATAACAATATTTACTGATGGATCCTTCACGGATGTGGTATTTTTTCATTAATTTGATAAATGCTGATGTAGATACCTTATCCTGTTTTACTTCGGCGATCACAAGATTATGAATGGTTTTGTCCTGTTCAGTATTTTTAAAAGTAAGATCTATATCAATTGTTACGCGTTCAGGAGAATTTTTATTTACCAATGTGATACGTGAATAATTAACCCACAATTT
>JBBSPS010000125.1:0-11890 GCA_038258655.1 Bacteroidia bacterium | reverse complement strand
CACATTTTATCTTGATGTGGCTACAGATGCAGGGTTTACCGCTTTAGTAACAGGATATAATAACCTTAACATCGGTAATGTGAGCAGCTATGGCGTAACCGGACTTAATTGCAATACTACTTATTATTACCGTTTAAGAGGCGCCAATCCTTGTGGTGAGAGTGTAAGTAGCAATACAACCAGTTTAACTACCTTATCCACTCTTCCATCAGCTCCAACAGCCACTGCGGGTACAAATATTACAGGATCTGCATTTTCTGCAAATTGGAATAACACAGGAGGAACTACTTATTATTTAGATGTTGCTACAGATAATGGGTTTACGGCTTTTGTTATCGGATACAATAACTTAAACGTGGGGAATGTAGTTACTTATAACATCAGTGGCTTAGGATGCAATTCCATTTACTATTATCGTGTTAGAGCTTTTAGTAGTTGTGGTACAAGTGCCAACAGTAATATTATCACAACAACAACCGGCTCAACTGCTCCTGTTGCTACAATAGCAAATGCTGCATCCAGTGTTACAGGAGGCTCATTTTATGCAAATTGGAATACTTCCGGAAGCGCAACTTTTTATCGCTTAGATGTTGCTACAGATATTGGTTTTACAGCTTTTGTTTCTGGATACAACGATTTGAATGTAGGCAATGTAATCACCTACAATGTAATAGGATTAAATTGCAATACAACTTACTATTATAGAGTGCGTGCGGCTAGTGGATGTGGAGCAAGTGTTAGCAGCAATACCGTTACTCAAGCAACCAGTTCAAGTGCTGCTTCTGCTCCTACAGCAAGTTCGGCTACAAGTATTGCGTCAACATCCTTTACTGCTAATTGGAGTGCTGTTGGTAGTGCTTCAAAATACTATCTTGATGTAGCAACTGACGCAGGGTTTACAGCTTTTGTTGGAGTATATAATAACCTTGACGTAGGGAATGTAACTACCTATAACATTACAGGATTAAACTGCACTAATACATACTATTATCGTGTACGTGCTTATAATCCTTGTGGTGCAAGTGCTAGTAGCAACACTATTACTGTAACAGCTGGCAATGGCTGTGTAGCATATTATCCTTGGTCGTATAAAGTGCCTGTTACCATTACTAATGCTGGTGGTGCGCTTACTAATTATCAGGTATTAATTACAATTAATACACAAGCATTAATTTCGGGAGGTAAAATGCAAAGTGCAGGACAAGATATTAGAATAACGAATACTGATAAATGTACTGACTTAGATTTTTGGTTTGAACCTACAACTATTAATACCACTACTACTAATATATGGGTGAAAGTTCCATCTATTTCTGCTGCTTCATCAAAAATAATTTATTTATACTATGGTAACGGGGCTGCTGCTTTGGCAAGTAACGGAAGTAATACCTTTAATTTTTTCGATGACTTTACTTCTTTTAATGCAGCAACATGGACAGCAACAGGGGCTCAGTCCGTAGCAGCAGGTGAAATGACAATTACTACCGGAACAGTATATTCCAATGCAACTGTTGCTTCTCAAGCAGGATTTATTACTGAAGCAAAAGTTAAATGGAATGATTTATCTACTAATTATAGCGGTATTGAAATTGCGGATGTTCAAGCATCTTCATCTGGTAACGCTGCTGCTAATAAGGTAGTGTATTTAATGGCAGATGGTAGTACTGCTAATGTCAATTGCTGGGCTGCAGATGGGACTGCTGGTTCATACAATTTAACAAGTGGATCAAACCAATTTACAGCAACAGTAGGTACAAGTTATATTATCGGACATGCTGTTTCGAGCACACAGGTAATTTTATATAAAGACCGAACCGCTACTAATTCCTACGCAGGAACATGGTCAGGCGCATATTACCTTTGGTTTGGATATTTTACGGGATCTACTTCTGGAGCTATAGACATTAGCGACATTGCAGTTGATTGGACATTAATAAGACAATATGCAGCAACTCCTCCAACAGCAGGAAATGGAACAGAAGAAGCAGGATGTAATTAAAGAACTAATTTAGATAATTATTGTTTGTTATAAAAAGAGGAAACTATGCAGCACAGTTTCCTCTTTTTAAAATTTTAAATCTATCTTGCTACAATTTCTTCTCAACAGCCAATGCCTGCATCCCTTTAAGCGCTTCGGGGTAACCGGGTTTTAATTCAAGTGCTTTTGTCCAACATTCATGTGCCTTATTATAATTACCTGACATAAAATTTGCGCCACCCAAATCATACCAGTAACGCGCATTATTGGGCTCCATCTCAATTGCTTTTTCGATCAACTTCATTGCTTCCTGCGGTTGTTTATTACCAATAGCCATTGCCTGATTATAATACGCTCCTCCAAGCAAAGGGTAAACCGATGTTAAAAAAGGATTGTTCGGATAAATGGATCGTGCAATATCCCAGTTGGCTTTTGCTTTTTCGTAATCTTTTAATTTAAAATAAGCGACACCAAGATTCAAATAACTATTCACATACTCTTTATGAATAACGATTGATTTACTTAAATGCTCTATTGCTTTATTCACCAGCTCTGTTTCTCTTGCTTTATTTTCGGGCTTGTCGGAAAGATCAATATAAGCTTTACCTGCATTACCATTTACCAATGCGCTGTTAGGAACCGTTTCTGCATCGGCAATAAAAAGTATATCATCATTTTTCCATTGAGCATTTCGTTTAACCACTTTAGCTGCACACCAAGTGCAAATTAAAAGTGCAGCAGCAATTCCTACTATTTTTTTTGTTACGGGTGAATTCATTTTTTCCAAAACCCAATTCACAAAAACAGCTATGATAATAGCAAACCCAAAAGAGGAATGATAGATCAAACGTTCACCCATTGTTGCTCCTATATCCATCAACAAATTACAGATCAACGCCAAGTGCAATAAATAAAATGCAAGTGCAAATGATAAAATATTTCGTCTGAAAAACAATACGATCGTTGTAATGACCATTGATAAATGAATCAGGATAGAAAACCAAACCATCGGGTTTTTAAAATTAGTATACGGTATCGTATTGTAAGAATAATCACTGGAAAGCGGATTCGGATAAAATAATAAGCGCAAATAATGATTTAATATTTCAATACGAGTTGCCCATTTTTCAGGTGTAGTCGCAAATTTATAAGGATTGTTAAGCACATCAGGATTAACGGTTGTACTCCCTACTCCAACAATTGAATAACGAATTAATAAATACAATGCCGCAATTCCAAAAAACGGAATAGTGGCAATTATGCTTTCTTTCAATGACATCCCTTTTACAATGTATAACAACATTGGGATCAATACCAATAATGTAATAGCGTATTCTTTGGAAAGAAAAGCAAGAAAATAAAACAACATACTCCAGAATAGTTGCTTTACTTTTTTTGTTTCTCTGTATCTGAAAACAGCAATAAACGTGAGAATAACAAATAAAAATGATAATATCTCATCCCTACTCTTTACATTGGCAACAACTTCCGTATGTATAGGATGAATTAAAAATATCAAACAGGTGATAAATGGAATAAGTGGATTATCTTTAAAAATAAAGGTTTGTAGAAAATATAATAATACTATAATCGATAAGATATAAAAGAGTACATTCAGTACATGCCTCACAAAAGCAACATCATCAGCACGTTTATCCTTCCCTTGAGTTCCGAATAATTGTTCTTCAATAGCAAATGTAACTACAGACAAAGGACGGTAACGACCACCGGAAAGCTGTTGTTTGGCATTCATTTGTCTGTAAAAACTGTCATACGCATCTCTGCTTAATATTTTGGGAATGCCTTTAAATCCATCTTGAACATATTCATTTTTTAAGATCACAATCCCATCATCCAGCGCATATTCATTAAAAAAAGAATTTGCATAAAAGATTAAACCGATCACGGCTAACAAAATAGCTTGCACTTTAAAATCGCTGAAGGCAAACGATTTTGTCTCTGTTATTGGTGGTAATGATACTTCTTTCGCTATTATAGGCTTGGCAGGCTTCTTCTTTTGCTTGTTCATTTTGCTTTGGTACAATTTATGAGAGAACCTAACATGGGTCTTTATTCTTTACTTTTGTTCTGAACGTAAAAATAAACTTTATTTGGGGTTTGGTCAAAATTTTTAAGATATCTGTTTGATTAAACTTCAATTTTAAAATTATATGCCTACGCACATTTCTCAACTTCGCTCGAATAACCCAGCGCGATGTCATTTCGAGTCCCGCACATGCGGGAAGAAAATGGGGAGGTAACAAAAAATAATAATTGATCAATAAAATAAATTGCCTTTGAAAAACTTTTTTAAAAATAAATATTTTCTTCTTGCCTTAGTAATATCCCTTTTTGTTATTGCATTCATAGTCCATCGCCCTTTTTCAGATCTTACCTCCACTACTACCAGGGATTTTGAAAAGATATTGCATAATAAAGAGCAGCAATTGGAAAATGAAATGTTGGAATTAGCAAAACGAGCTGAAACACAAAATTACTCCACTCTTTTTTCAAAAAAACCTGATTATTATAATACATTATTGGAGAAAAAAGGACTAGCGATATTGATCTATGAAAATGACACCTTAAAATTCTGGAGTGATAATTCCATAGCAGTTGAAAACTGGGTAAAGGAAGTTTGTTTGGATACAAAGATGGCAAAGCTCAGGAACGGATGGTTCGAAGTAATGCATCCTCATACCAACTCTACTACCACCAAAACTGTTGTAGGTTTAATATTGATCAAAAATGAATACCCCTACCAAAATAAATACCTGATCAATGAATTTCAAAAAGATTTTGCAGTACCTGCCGAAACAAAATTGATCACAGATAATCTGCCTACTGACACCAACAATGATATAAAGAACAGCAACGGCAATTATTTATTTTCATTAAAATTTGATACTTCAGTAATTTCTATTTCAACACTCACTTACATTTCTGCCATCCTGAATTTAGCAGCATTTTTATTTTTTATTTTATTTTTAAAGATCAGTTGCTTGTCTTTTGAAAAACGTATCGGTAAAAATCTTTCCATTATTATATTTATTTTTTTAGTCGCAGTTTTCAGGTACCTCAGTATCAAATTTTCCTTTCCCGAGATACTATACAGCTTTAATTTATTTAGCCCTAAAATATATGCAGATGCAAGTTCTATATGGCTTTCATCACTTGGCGATCTACTCATAAATGTGCTGTTATTATTTTATTTGGCGTACATCATTTTTAGTGAATACATGTTCGATAATTTATTTTTACGTTTAAAAAATCTCAACAAACTCGTAATAGCATTTATCCTTTTTCTTGTGTTTTTTTGGTTTTCGTGGGTGATCACAACTCTTTTTACCGGTTTGATCAAAAACTCCAATATTCCTTTTGGTATAAATAATCTGTTTAGTCTAAACCAATATAGCTATATAGGCATAATTATCATCGGGCTGTTATTGTTTATTTATTTTCTGTTTGCAGATAAAATGGTATCTGTATTAAAACTTTTACACTTAAATAATAGACAATACTTTTTAATATTTTTAATATCGGCCGGCATCCATACACTTATATTACATTTATTAGGAACACTTGACTTGATCATTATTTTTTGGCCATTTGTGCTTGTTCTTTCCATTGCAGTTGTCAAACAAAAACAAGTTCAATATCCTTTTTCAGGTATTATATTTTTAGTATTCCTATTTTCATTATACGCAGTACATATATTTATTAAGCATACCGAGATAAAAGAATCAGACAACCGCAAAGTATACGTAGAAAAATTAGCTGCTGAACGGGACCCTGTTGCTGAACTTTTGTTCCAGGATATAGAAAAAAAATTAGAACCTGATTCCATTTTAATATCCTATGTGAATGTGATCGATAAAAAACCTGCAGAGTTTGAAAAGCGATTAAAACAACAATATTTCAGCGGTTTTTGGGAAAAATACGATATACATATTGCTTTGTTTGACAGCATATGTGCGCCTGTTATACAATCACCCAATATAGCATTTGATAACAACGTTTATTTTGATGAATTAATAAAGGAAAAAGGTGTTCCAACTACCTGTGAACATTTTAATTTTTTAAAAAATGCTTCCGGAAAAATAAGTTATGTAGCAAAACTCCCACTATATAAGAACTTCAGGACACATACAAAATATGGTACATTATATATTGAATTGGATGCAAAATTTATTTCAGATGAAATAGGGTTTCCTGAGTTATTACTTGACAGGAGCATTGGTTTATCGCAAGAACTCACTAACTACTCCTATGCAAAATATAAGCACGGTCAGCTTACTAGTCAGTACGGAAAATATTCATACAACAACTCCGCCAATGATTTTGGCTTGTCAACAAACGATTATGTATTTGTGGATAAGGAAAATTACAATCACCTTTTATTCCGACCTGATCACGAAACACTTATTATACTTAGCAAACGTAACGAAGCCATCATTGATAAAATCACCACTTTCTCTTATTTATTTGCATTTTTCAGTTTGTTATTGCTTTCCATATTATTGTTCAGACAAATTTCATTAGGTAAATTATTAGAAAATTTCAGTTTCAAATACCGGATACAAATTTTACTTGTTTTTATTGTATTGATATCACTTGCATTATTTGGTGGTGGTACGATCTATTACATACAGCAACAATTTGAAATAAAAAATCAGACAAACATCAGTGAGAAGATACATTCCGTTTCGATCGATGTTGAAAGTAAATTATCTTCTGAAAATACGATGAATATAAATCTTATGGAATATGTTTCATTCATCTTAAAAAAATCTTCTTCCATCTTTTTTACAGACATAAATTTATATGATACACACGGAAACCTTTATGCATCATCGCGTTCAAAAGTTTTTGATGAAGGATTAACATCTAAAAAAATGAATCCAGAAGCATTTTTCCAAATGGCAATATTAGGTAAAACTGAATTTATACATGATGAACGAATCGGCAAATTAGAATATCTATCGGCTTACATTCCCTTCAAGAATAAGGATGGTAAACTGCTCGCCTATCTTAACCTACCCTATTTTGCAAAACAAAGCGAATTGGAAAAAGAGATCTCCGGATTCCTTGTAGCATTGATCAATATTTATGTTTTGCTTTTTGCATTATCAATTGTTACGGCCATTTTTATTTCCAATTATGTTACTAAACCATTGAAGCTGATCCAGGATAAACTCAGTAAAATTAAATTGGGAAAAACCAATGAACCGATTGAGTGGAAAGACAAAGATGAGATCGGAAATTTGGTAAGTGAATACAATCGCATGATCAAGGAGCTATCCAAAAGCGCTGAATTACTTGCAAAATCAGAACGTGAGAGTGCCTGGCGAGAAATGGCCAAACAAGTGGCACATGAAATAAAAAACCCATTAACACCCATGAAATTGAGCGTTCAACACTTACAACGCACCTGGAAGGATAATGCCCCCGACATGGATAAAAAAATGGAACGTTTAACACAAACTATCATTGAACAGATAGAAACACTTTCATCCATCGCTACTGAATTTTCCAACTTCGCTAAAATGCCAAAAACCAATTTGGAAAAAATTAATGTGCAGGAAGTTTTATTAAATAGTATTGCTTTATTTCATGATTCGGAAACGGCACACATTAGTTTTAAAAATGAGAATGAGCATGATTCATTAGTGTTAGCAGATAAAGAACAGCTTTTACGTGTATTCAATAACCTTCTAAAAAATGCAGTACAAGCCATTCCTGAAAATCAGGAAGGGAAAATTGATGTTATTCTTAAAAAAGAAAATCAGCAAATCCTTATCAGCATATCCGATAATGGAACAGGAATCAACGAAGATATAATGGATAAAATTTTTGTACCCAATTTTACTACAAAAACAGGTGGGATGGGCTTGGGCTTAGCGATGGTAAAAAATATCCTGGAAAATGCAGGTGGGAAAATCTGGTTTGAAACTCAAGCTGATCTTGGAACTACCTTTTATGTTTCTCTTCCGATTGACTCTGAAGAGTGATTTAATTCTTCTTATTTTCTAGAGCATACGATTTTTATAGAATTTCCGTAAGATAAGTTATAGGCATTTGGCTTTGATATTAAAAACCTTTTTAATAGATTTGAAGATAACAAAATCAAAAGCCGATGAAAAATAAGTTACTCCTCATTGCTACCTGCATAATTGTAAACATACTAAACGCTCAGGATACCCGTAAGTATGATTTGCTGCTTTTGTCGGGAACGGTAAAGCCGTACGCCAATGCAGATAAACTATCTCAACTTCGTGCAGGAAAAGAAGAAGTAATCAATGGAAAATATTTTAGAATCATACAGTTTCTGCAAGTTCCTACGGACATTGAGAAGGAACAGTTAAAGGCAAAAGGAGTTGACTTGTTGGGTTATGTTCCAAATTTTTCATTCTTTGCTTCCATTGCAGAGACAACAGAATTTTCAACTTTAAATTCAAGTGGCAATATACGAGCAGTGCTAACTGTTGCAGCTGAATACAAATTACATCCCTCGCTTAAAAATAATATGCTACCTGCAGACGCGGAAGTAGTGCGCGGCAAAGCAGATCTTACACTTACCTATTTTAAAGGGATTCCGGAAAATATTATTGTGAAAGAATTATTGTCGAAAATTAAAGGTGTTAAAATACTTGAAATGGATCATGCTTCCCAAATGATTAAAGTGAGGATAAAAAAGAAATATGTATCCAACTTTACACTTCTTAATTTTATTCAATATGTAGAGCCTACCGAAAAATGGAAACTTGAAAATAATTCGGGTTCTACAGAAAACCGTTCAAATACCATCAACAATTTTATTCCGGGTGGATTGCGTTATGATGGTACAGGAGTAGGTGTTTCAGTAGGCGATGGCGGTGCTTATTTTGGGCATGTGGACTTTTTTGGAAGATACAAAGGTAGCGTCAGTCCCGGTGCGGATCACGGAACACATGTTACAGGAATTTTAGGTGGGGCCGGTAATATCAATCCAAGATACAGGGGACAGGCTCCTGGTGTAAGAATGATCTATTCAAACGGATTTGCCGACATTTCAAGTATAAATGCAGCTACCAATCTGTATAATGGAATAGATACAATACGTGTCACTAACCATTCACTTGGTGAAGCTGAAAACGCGGGATATACCAGTACAGCCAGGATGTCTGACCTTCTAGTGGAAACATTACCTTCCCTTTATAATGTTCATTCGGCTGGTAACAGCGGTTCGGGCTGGTCAACAATTACCGGTGGATATAAAATTGGTAAAAATGCCATCGCCACCGGTAACCTGGATTATAAAGATTTGATTGCATCTTCAAGCAGCCGCGGACCTTCCAAAGATGGCCGTATTAAACCTGATATTTGTGCGAAAGGTTCCAGTGTTCAATCTACTATACCGGGTAATCTTTATGGGGCAATGTCAGGTACTTCAATGGCATCGCCTGGAGCTGCAGGCTGTTTCGCCCAATTGATACATGCTTACAAAAGTTTGAACGGAGGGAGCAATCCCAAGCTTGCTCTTTTAAAAGGTATTGTTTTAAATACTGCCGAGGATCTTGGAAATTCCGGACCCGATTATACATATGGATGGGGAAGAATAAATACCTTGAAAGCATTCAATGTCATTAAAAATCAACAATATTTATCTTCTACAATCAGCCAGGGAGCAAATAAAACGCATGTAATAACTGTCCTAGCAAATACAGGTGCGGTAAAAGTAATGGTTTATTGGGCTGATCCTGCAGCCGCTTCAGGAGTTGCTAAGGCGCTTATCAATGATCTGGATATTAAACTGGCTTCGTCCAGCCAAACTTATTCTCCCTGGGAATTGGACCCCGCATCCCCTACTACCATTGCTATTAAAGGAATAGACAGAGACAATAACATGGAACAAGTTTTTGTAACACCTGCCGCTGCCGGTACCTACACTTTAACTGTTAGTGGATTCCTTGTACCTCAAGGGCCACAGGAGTACTGGGTGACCTATGAATTTATTTCCGGTGACATTAAAGTTACTTACCCAATGGGAGGAGAAAGCTTTGTTCCCGGTGAAACCGAATATATTCGATGGGATGCGTTTGAAACCACAGGTACATTTACAGTTGAGTATTCCTCGGATTTAGGAACCACCTGGAACATATTGTCAAGTACTGTTGCAGGCACGGCAAGATATTATACATGGACGGTACCATCGATTCTTACAGGCAAAGCAATGGTAAGAGTTAGCAGAGCAGGTAAAACAAATACAAGCGAAGCCAAATTTAGTATCATTGCTGTACCCACAGCTCTCAAGACTGACTGGAGATGTCCTACAAATTTTCAGCTTTCGTGGACAGCTGTTACAGGCGCAACTTCCTATGAAGCATATTTACTTGGACAAAAATACATGGAACCCAAAGGAACAACTACCAGTACAAACATTGTGATTACATCATCAAACACTACTGTTAAATGGGCCAGTGTACGTGCGCTCGCAGCTAATGGTACTGTTATCGGGAGAAGAGCTATTGCTATTCAGATTCCCACTGCTACTTCGGGATGCATAACATCCGTTGATAATAATAATTATAAAGAACTATCTCCTTATATTGTTTCTGTTTATCCTAACCCAATTAGCACTTACGCAACAATATCAATGTATATCACCGAAGAAGAAAATATAAGTATTAAATTAATGGATATATGCGGTAAAGAAATATCTTCGATAACTGATGGAGAAAAATTATCCGTAGGGGAACATCGGTTCGGACTTGACAATATAAATGCTTCCGGCATATATCTGTTGATGATAAAAGGAAACAAAGGTTTTGCTTATGAAAAAGTGATTGTTACTGGAAAGTAAAAATGTTTTGAATCACTTTTTTTCTCTACAAAAATTTAAAACAATTTCTGCACAATTACCGGTATTATGTTTGTCCCATACTTACAATATCTTAGGAACAAGTTCATCCCGAATTTGATTTAATTTAAATTTTAAAAGCTCTCCACAACAGATGCTATTTTACAAAAATAGCTTTAATCCTTAATCATTTGTTTTGTATATTCGCTTCATAGATTCCCTTTGGAATAACGAATTCGAATACCCATTGAAATGAAACAGCCTATAAGAGTTTTAATCGCAAAAGTTGGGCTTGACGGACATGACCGTGGAGCAAAAGTGATCGCTTCATTTTTACGGGATGCAGGTATGGAAGTAATTTATACCGGTTTACGACAAACCCCCGAAATGGTTGTAAATGCAGCTTTACAGGAAGACGTAGACGCTATCGGTATTAGCATTTTGTCCGGTGCGCACAATACCGTTTTCCCAAAAATAATGACATTGATGAAAGAAAAAGGATTAAATGATGTGCTTCTTACAGGAGGTGGGATCATTCCTGAAAAAGATATGAAAAAACTGAATGAGCAAGGAGTCGGTAAATTATTTCCTCCCGGAACAGATACAAAAGAAATAATTAATTATATCACTGATTATGTAAAAGAGCATCGTAAATTTTAACCTTACCCTCATCTCGCCTGACGAAGGAGGAAAAATATGTAAACAAATAGCTATGAATTTTGAAAATCTTTTAACGGAAATAGAAAATGGTATTTTAAAAATCACCATTAATCGCCCTGACAAATTAAATGCTCTTAATAAAAAAACAGTTGAAGAAATTGGTGAAGCAGTTGAAAATGGTTCATCAAACAGTGATGTGAAAGCAATTATTATTACGGGTGCCGGTACTAAATCATTTGTTGCAGGAGCTGATATTGCTGAATTTGTAGGACTTTCCGTAGAACAAGGAATGGCACTTGCAACAACTGGCCAAAATGTTTTCAGACAAATTGAAACGTGTTCAAAACCTATTATTGCAGCTGTGAATGGTTTTGCTTTAGGCGGAGGATGTGAATTAGCGATGGCTTGTCATT
>JBBSPS010000124.1:0-11985 GCA_038258655.1 Bacteroidia bacterium | reverse complement strand
GTTCCGATCACTTCTGTTACAGCAAGTTTTAGAACAAGTATTACCCATTCTTTTGATGGTTGGGTTACATTTAATTTTTTGGACAAAGTGCCGCCAAACCATGTGTTAGGTATTTCAGGATATGATTTTGTACCTGATATAATTAATGATGACCCAACAGGTAAACCCAGAAGTTGGGTGAAATATGGAACTGTAAATAGAAAACATCTGAATAAATTTAATGAAGTTAAATTACTGTACGGAAAAAGTAAAGGCGAAAACGAGGTAACTGTAAACGGAACTCAGTACAAATTAAACGGGACAAACGCTGTCAATCAATTGCTTGTGAGCAATGGAAGCGCTTGCCAAAGTTTGTATGCAACCTTTAATTGTAAAACCCCTGTTGATGTTTTTGGATTTAGCATAGAGAGTGATAGTGGTGCATTCGTAGATAATTTTTCGTTCAGAGGTAATTCAGGACTGCCTATTGTGAAAGTACCACAAAGCATTTACTCCGCCACAAATGATTGTTTAGGTTATGATCTTCTAATTTTAGAATATGGCTTAAATGTAGTAAATTCAACTATTACAGATTTTTCATGGTATGAACGTGGTATGAACGATGTGATAAAACATCTGCAGGCAAGTTTTCCAAATACCAGTATTTTACTGATTAGCGTGGGCGATAAAAGCTATCGTAAAGATGGTGTGTATCAAACAGATCCCAGTGTTCCTATCTTGGTAGGAATACAAAAACGTATAGCACAAAATAATAAATTAGCATTTTGGAACTTGTATGATGCAATGGGAGGAAATGGTTCCATGATAAAATGGGTGGAAGGTGATACAACATATGCTAACAAGGATTATGCACATTTTAATTATAGAGGTGCGCACAAAGTAGGGAAGTTATTGTTTAACAAGTTAATGAGTGAATATAGTGATTATAATAAAAAACATAAGTAGAATGTCACCGTATGGTGGTCAGAGAACTAGGAAACTATTGTTTTCGAGTAAATTATATTTGAAAATACTAACACTTATAACTTATACCTTATTACTTATAACATATTCAAAAGCCCAAACCATTGACCCTACTTCTTATGATCAATATAAATTTATCAATAAAGACATCAATAAAATTGAAAATGACAGTAGTTCATTAACTTCATTCTATGAAAAATTATATCAATTAAAAGAAACAAATAAAGGACGTATAAATATTGTACACATTGGAGACTCACATATTCAGGCCGATCATTTTTCAGGAACCATACGTCAAAAATTACAGCTCAAATTTGGTAATGCAGGCCGTGGATTAATATTCCCTTATCGCATAGCTAAAAGCAATGAACCCGGATCTTATAAAACAACTACCAATGCAACATGGGATGCAAAACGAAATGTATTCTTTGATAAACCATTGCCCATAGGTATCAGCGGGTTTACAATTGAAACAGCGGATTCATCCGCGGAGGTGAATCTGCTGGTGAAGGACCAGCCAGGGCTAGGTTATGGTTTTACAAAATTTACATTGTTTCATGAAAAAGGATTGAATAACTATGATATTACAATTTGTGATAATTCGAATTGTGAGCAAGGTATTTTTAAATCAACAGATAAATCGCAAAATCCTTTTGTATCGGAACTGAAATTTGATTCACCTCAACAGCAAATTATTTTACGAAATAAATGTTCGGATACTTCTTGTCAACGAGCTACACGCATTTATGGAATGTTATTGGAGAATGATTCCTCAGGAATTTTATATGATATGATCGGTGTAAATGGTGCTGAATACAGGCATTACAACATGTCAAAATATTTTATGCAACAATTACCTTATTTGAATCCCGATCTGGTAATTATTTCAATGGGTACAAACGAAGCATTTTCAGCGGGGTTTGATCAGGCATTATTTTATAGGAATATTGATACACTCATTGCAAGTGTAAAACTTGCTAACCCTAATACCGCTATTTTATTAACTACTCCGGGGGATTCATATCGTAAATCACGCAAAGGAAGAGTGAAAAACCCTGATATGAAAATGGCACGATTAACGATAATTAACTATTGTTTACAACATACGATGCCTTATTGGGACCTGTATGAAATAATGGGCGGCTATGGTTCTATGGGCAAATGGTATGCGATGAAGCTTACAGCTAAAGATCGTGTGCACTTTAGCGGAAAAGGGTATCAGATACAAGGTGACCTATTTTATAAAGCATTGATAAGTGGGTACGAGAAGTATGTTAGAAGTAAATAGTTATAAGTTATAAGTAAGGAGTTATAAGAGGTTTAATTTAGCCAAACTTGAAATTTTTTAATACAGATATTGACATAAGTAAGTTAATCCAGCAACTTACCTATAACGCGAAAGAGCCGTTGTTATTTAATAGCGCATTCTTTTTGTTTTTCTTTTGTGTTTTTTTATTAGGTTATCAATTTTTGTACAAGCGAAAATTGACGCGCGTCATTTATTTTATTCTATTCTCACTTTATTTTTTTTATAAAGCTTGTGGATTTTATTTTGGATTTATTATTCTTTCAGCCATTGTAGATTTTAATTTATCAAATTGGATATATACCGCCAAAACAAAATCAAAAAAGAATATCATTTTATTTTTTAGCATAGTTATTAATCTTGGCTTACTCTTTTATTTTAAATATACCAATTTTTTTATCGAAATAATTAATGACTTTCATTTAGGACAGCTAAAACCTTTGCATCTTATATTACCCATTGGTATTTCGTTTTACACATTCGAAAATTTAAGTTATACCATTGATGTTTATCGTGGAAAATTTAAACCGGTACAAAGTTTTTTGGATTATTGTTTTTTTCTTTCCTTCTTCCCCAAATTGGTAATGGGGCCAATTGTAAGGGCATCCGATTTTATCCCCCAAATCAGGAAAGATATTTTTATTAGCAAGGAAGATGTTGCAAAAGGCTTGTACCTTATATTGGGTGGGCTTTTTAAGAAGGTGGTCATTTCCGATTATATCTATGTAAATTATGTACAGTATATATTTGATGATCCATCACGTCATTCGGGGATAGAATGTTTGTTTGGAGTGTATGGTTATGCTATGGTTATTTATTGCGATTTTTCAGGTTATTCCGATATGGCCATCGGTATGGCAAGATGGATGGGATTTACTATCAACGAGAATTTTGACTCACCATATCAATCAAGCAGTATAACGGAATTTTGGCGCAGATGGCATATTTCATTGTCGTCCTGGTTAAAAGATTATTTATACATTTCATTGGGAGGGAATAAGGTAGGGAAGGTGCGTCAATACTTGAATTTAATGATAACTATGTTGCTTGGAGGTTTATGGCATGGAGCATCATTTAATTTTATTGTCTGGGGCGGAATGCATGGGTTAGCATTAGCATTTGATAAAATGCGAATGACACTATTCGGTAAACCTAATATTCAAAGGCCAAGATCCAAGATGTTAAAAATTATAGGAGTGTTCATTACGTTTCACTTTGTTTGCTTTTGTTGGATATTTTTCAAAGCATCTTCCTTTCATGATGCCGGTGTTATCATTACGCAGATATTTACCAACTTTAATGGAGGAGCCTGGCCACAAATCATATCAGCGTATGGAATAGTATTAGGAGTAATGTTATTGGGTTATATTATTCACTTTATCCCAAAATCGTATCAATATTTTTCAGAAAATGTGCTTATTAAAATTTCACTTGTTGGGCGGATAGCAGTTCTTCTAATCTTCATTTGGATCATCATTCAGGTAAAACAAGCCCATCAGGTAATGCCCATTTATTTACAGTTCTGATCTGTAGTTCTTTGGTAACAGCCAATTAACAAGCTAACCAATCACCCAATGACTAGTTTGCCAATTATTTGGTAGTTTCCATAAAAATCACGTTATTTGCAGTCCTAAAAATTAAAGTAGAATAGTTAAATACAAAATATTATGTCAAGAGTTTGCGAAATAACCGGAAAAAAGGCAATTGTGGGGAACAAAGTATCTCACTCAAATACTAAAACAAAAAGAAAATTCAATGTGAACTTAAAGGTTAAAAAATTCTTTTTACCTGAAGAGAACAAATGGATTACATTACGTCTTTCTACATCGGCATTGCGTACTATCAATAAGAATGGTATTACTGCTGTAATGAAAGAAGCTAGAGAACAAGGGTTTTTAAAAAAATAATTTTTATAACACTATAATTTCTTGAAAGACGTTGCTATATTTAGTAACGTCTTTTTTCATTATTAATGAGACTTGGCTTTTTAATTTATTTAAAAGTCTTAGTCGAATTAATCCCGCTACTGCGGGATCGTTTAATATTGTCAATATGCTAATCAGAAAAATAACTATATTAATCTTTTTGTTGTCAACAATTTTGGGATATTCTCAAAATTACGATACCGACTTGTTAACAAAAAAATTTCATAGAGGAAGAAGAGAAGCCTTACGCGCGCTATTGCCTGATAGATCATGCGCTGCATTTTTTGCCAATCCTGAGCGACAGCGTTCGAATGATACCAAATACGTTTATCATCAAGATCCCAATTTTTATTATTTGACCGGATTGGATGAGCCGAATTCAATACTCATTATTTTTAAAGAGCCTCAAACATTTTATGATACTATTATAACAGATGAAATTCTGTTTGTTCAGGAACGAAACCCTTCACAGGAGGTATGGACAGGGCATTTATTAGGAAAAGAAGGAGTAAGAAAGCTATTAGGTTTTAAATCAGTTTTTATAAATAAAGAATTTCCTGATTTTAAACTTAATTTTTCGCAGTTTGATAAAGTGTATTGTATTGAATTTCCCAACGATACACGTGACGATAAAAATAATCGTGGCGACTTATACAGCCTTATTAAAAATTTTCGTTCTAAAACAGAATCTTTACATAAAAAAATGGACAGCTTCAGTTTGATTGCTTTAATGGCTTCATTACGCGAAATAAAACAACCCGAAGAGCTTATTTTAATGCGTAAAGCCATTGATATGACCTGTCTCGCACATCATGAAGTAATGAAAGCTTTACAACCTGGGATGAAAGAATATCAGGCACAAGCCGTTGTAGAGTATATATTTAAAAAAGAAGGTTCTGAATATGTTGGATATCCTTCCATTGTTGGTGGTGGTGAGAATTCATGCATACTTCATTATGAAACAAATCGAAAAAAATTAGATGCAGGGAATTTGCTGGTAATAGATGCTGGTGCTGAATATCACGGCTACACAGCTGATGTAACCCGTACATTACCCGTTGATGGTAAGTTTACTGATGAAGAAAAAGCGATTTATAATATTGTTTTGGAAGCACAGGATGCCGGTATTAAAGTTTGCAAGGTGGGAGCTGAGTTCCGTGCTTCACATAAGGCAGCTGTTGCCGTTATTCAGAAACGTTTGTTAGAATTAGGGATAATCAAGAATACGGATGATTATTTGAAATACTTTTTTCATGGTACATCCCATTATTTAGGCTTGGATGTGCATGATGCGGGTAATTATGGAAAACTCGCAGCAGGCAATATTGTTACTGTAGAACCAGGGATTTATATTGCCGTTGGTTCCGAATGCGATCCCAAATGGTGGAATATTGGGGTACGTATTGAAGATGATGTGCTTATTACTGCGGATGAACCGGACGTACTATCTGTTACATTACCTAAAACAGTATGGGAAATAGAAATATTAATGAAGGAAGAGAGCCTTTTCAATAAAATCAGGTAAGGATATTCTCATCTTTTAAAGTCGAATAGAGCAAATGAACCCCATATTTCATTAAAAAATCTTGCCTGTTTCGATTAAAAAATATACATTTGCACTCCAATTTTGAAAAACAACTAACACAATGGCAAAGAAAGGCAGCAGAATTCAGGTGATAATGGAATGTACAGAGCATAAGGACAGCGGTAAACCCGGAACCTCTCGTTACATTACCACTAAAAACAAAAAGAACACTACTGAGAGATTAGAGTTGAAAAAATACAACCCTATCTTGAAAAAAGTAACACTTCATAAGGAAATTAAATAAAACCAGACGTGAGATGTTAGATATAAGATTATAGAATCCTATATCTCAAATCTCAAATCTCAAATCTCAAAAAAATGGCAAAGAAAGTAGTCGCAACACTTAAATCAGGTAAAGGAAATAACTTTACAAAAGTGATTAAAATGGTAAAATCGCCTAAAACAGGTGCATACACATTTAAAGAAGAGATTGTTCACAACGATCACATCAAAGATTTTTTATCTAAATAATTTAATAGATGAGTCTATTTGTAAAGGCTTCTCCAAAAGGGGGAGCTTTTATTATTTCAATACATATCATTAATTCTTAATTTGTAAATTTTAATCTGGGGTATGAGCATTTTTAATCTATTTAGTAAGGAGAAAAAGGAAAACCTAAATCAAGGACTTTTTGTTACAAAGCAAAGTTTTTTTAGCAAACTTGGGAATGCTATCATGGGGAAAGCTACCATTGATGATGAGGTGTTGGAAAATTTGGAAGAAATACTTTTAACATCCGATGTAGGAGTGGATACCTCATTAAGGATTATTGAGCGAATTAAAAAACGTGTTGCTCAAGAACGCAAAATCGAAACATCAAAACTGAATGAAATTTTACGTGATGAGATAGCGGAGTTATTGGTTTCAAATGGACAAGAAGATAAAGCCGATTTTGATGTACCTCCAAATATAAAACCCTATGTGATAATGGTAGTGGGAGTGAACGGAGTTGGTAAAACTACTACCATTGGAAAATTATCGCATCAATTTAAAAAAGCAGGAAAAAGCGTAGTGATTGGAGCTGCCGATACATTTCGTGCCGCCGCTGTTGATCAAATAAAAATATGGAGTGAACGAACAGGCGCCACACTTATATCACAAGGTATGAATGCGGATCCAGCTTCCGTAGCTTTTGATACACTTACTTCTGCCGTTGCAAAAAGTGCTGATGTGGTGATTATTGATACAGCTGGCCGCTTACATAATAAGGTGAACTTGATGAATGAGCTTACGAAGATTAAAAATGTGATGCGTAAAATAATTCCCGATGCACCACATGAAATTTTATTGGTCTTGGATGCTTCAACTGGGCAAAATGCGATTGAGCAATGTAGACAGTTTACCACAGCAACAGATGTGAATGCGTTGGCGTTAACTAAACTAGATGGGACAGCTAAAGGTGGCGTTGTAATAGGCATTTCGGATACGTTTAAAATTCCGGTAAAATATATTGGAGTGGGTGAGAAGATGGAAGATCTCCAGGTATTCAATAAACATGAATTTGTTGACAGCTTATTTAAAAATTAACACCGATTATTTAACACCGATTATTAATGATTAAAAAGATTACACCGGTTTGTTTTATTACAGATTAAGAGATTAAAAAGATGATACCGATTTTATGGCGGATATTATAAAAGATACGTTGACAGAAAGGATTATTGCATGTTGCTATAGGGTTCATACTGAGTTGGGACCGGGATTTCGGGAAATAAATTATCATAACGCTTTAAAAATTGCATTAGAAGAAAATGATTTAGTGTATGAAAGCGAAAAAGTAGTTGAAGTATATTTTTCAGGTAAAAAAGTTGGAACATTCTTTTGTGATTTGATGGTCGAAGAAAAAATCATTGTTGAAGTTAAAGCAGTAACAGGAATTATGCCTATTCTTTTTAGAAACCAAGTGATAGCTTATTTGAAAGCATCAAAACTAAAAACGGCTTTGTTAGTTAACTTCGGTAATAAAAGTTGTGAAGTAAAACGTATATCATTATAATACAGGTTTAGAAAGATTTAAGTGATTACACAGATTAACCTCACATAATCGGTGTAATCATTTTAATCAAAATATAATCGGTGCTAAATAAAATATAATCGGTGCATAGTGAAAACAAAAACATTAAAAAAAAATAAAGTAAACGTAGTAACACTTGGCTGTTCCAAAAATATCGTGGATAGCGAAGTGCTTATGGGACAACTGAAAGCGAACAATTTTGATGTTGAGCATGAAAGCACCACTGATGATGCGAGTATTGTTATTATTAATACGTGTGGATTTATTGATAACGCGAAACAAGAAAGTATCGATACCATTTTACGTTATTCCGAAGCAAAAAAGGCTGGATTAGTTGACAAGGTATATGTTACAGGTTGTTTGAGCGAACGCTATAAACCTGACCTGGAAAAGGAAATACCAAATGTAGATGCTTATTTCGGGACACGTGAATTGCCGCGCTTATTAAAAACATTAAAAGCGGATTATAAACATGAGTTAGTAGGGGAGCGATTGTTAACCACACCACATCATTATTCTTATTTTAAAATTTCGGAAGGTTGCGACAGGCCATGTTCTTTTTGCGCGATACCATTGATGCGTGGTGGGCATATTTCAAAACCAATAGAAGAATTAGTAAAAGAAGCAAAACATCTTGCTAAGAATGGTACTAAAGAGTTGATGCTGATAGCACAGGATCTGACGTACTATGGTTTGGATATTTATAAAAAACGTAATTTATCCGAATTGCTTAAACACTTATCAGATGTGGAAGGTATTGAATGGATCCGTTTGCATTATGCTTTTCCGAGCGGTTTTCCGATGGATGCGTTGGATGTAATGAATGAGCGAAAAAACATTTGCAAGTATTTAGATATGCCCTTGCAACACATCACCGATAATATGTTGAAGAGTATGCGCAGAGGAACTACGAAACAAAAAACAATTGATCTGGTAAATCAAATTCGTGATAAAGTTCCGGGAATTGCTATAAGAACAACGTTGATTGCAGGCTACCCGGGTGAGACAAAAAAAGATCATGAAGAAATGTTGGAATGGATAGAACAAACTCGTTTTGAGCGTTTGGGAATTTTTGCATACTCACACGAAGAAAATACTCATGCATATTTATTAAAAGAGGATGTTTCCGCTAAAACAAAACAAGCACGTACAGAAGCGGTGATGGCTTTGCAACAAGGTATTTCATTGGATATCAATCAACAAAAAGTTGGTAAAACATTCAACGTGCTGTTTGATAAAAAAGAAGGAGATTATTTTATTGGCCGTACAGAATTTGATTCACCGGAAGTAGATAATGAAGTGCTTGTAAAAGCGGATACCAATTATGTTCGTGTTGGTGATTTTGCGAATGTGAAAATTACTTCAGCTGAGGATTATGATTTGTTTGGGGAAGTAATGAAATAAATTAAGACTTTTCTATACCATTAAAATAATGCGGACTTAATTTGCAATAATTTATCTTTGTAACTCATACATCCAAAAAGTTCGGTGTCAGAACTATAATCATTGACAACCACCAAATGAAAAAGATTATATTATCTCTTATATTACTCGGGATGATGCAATTGGTTTTCGGGCAGGAAGTACTTTACTATTGTTCAAGACCGCTTCCTTCGGGTTCATGGCAGGTCTATAAAAAAAACCTCACCTCGGGTACCATTGCTACAATTACGAGTAATACTGCCTACAACTATTGGTGGGTAGAGCTTTCACCGGATAGAACTCAGCTGTTAATGTTAAGAAGCCCTTATAGTAGTCCAACCGACCAATTTGATTATGTGAATTGTGAAATGATAAAATCCAATGCGGATGGAAGCAATCAACGAATAATTCTTGCCGACGACCAATATAACTGGTATGCTTTTGGAAATCCACATTGGCATCTCAACGGGAAAAGGATTTTAATGATAGCACAACCCACAAATAGTGCGGCTCCGTTTTATGTTGTTACTATTGATACCAGTGGGAATAATCCTAGTCTGCTTATACCACAGTGGAGTATTGATGCAAACTGGTCGCCAACAGGCGACAAAATTGTTTTCGTTGGAATAGATGCCGGAGGATTTGTAAATGCCACTAGCTTTGAGGTGTTTATTGCGAATTATAATTATGCAGCAAACACTGTTTCCGGGATCAAGCAACTAACAACTGATGCAACACGGGATCATGATCCTTGTTTTTCTAAAGATGGTTTAAAAATTGCATTTTCGGCCAGCGATGCAAATATTACGAATGCCGACATTGTTACTATAGATACAACAGGTGCTAATCGTACAGCTGTGCTAGATGACGCTGGAGTGCATGGAGGTCCGGTGAATTGGGGAACTGATGGAAAAATATATCATCACAGTATTTATATAGGGAGTACTGATTTTACTGTTAATGCATTTAACACTAACACCAGTGGTTATGAAACTTTTTTTGCTTCTCCTTCTTATGGCTACCTATCTCCTTATTATGCGAATTTAAATACTGTTGGAATTAATTCATCTTTTATTGAAAAATCAGGCGTAAGTATTTTTCCTAACCCTTTTTCAATAGAAACGAAATTCTTTACAAACGTAAGTTTAAAAGACGCTACATTAACACTTTACAACGTATACGGACAAGCAGTTAAGCACCTGGAAAATATTTCGGGACAAACAATCACCTTGAATCGTGATAATTTATTAGACGGAGTTTATTTTATTCGTATTATTGAAGACAACAAAATAATTACCGCAAGTAAATTAGTAATTACTGATTAGAAGTATGTAGTAAGATAAGGAGGTAAACTACAATTTTTTTTCAATTTGGTACTTATTCTCTCGTTAGCGGCAACCCTATGACGACAGTGCAAACTTGAACCGACAGACAAAAAAAATAATCAAACCGAATTGGCGAAAAAACGCAGAACAAATTCTTAACAATCATCCCGACAAAACAAAAATTCTCAATACACTTTTTGCAGTGTTAGGACAGATTGAAAGGGATGATTGGAAAGGGGCATGTCACGCAACTTGCAGTGTAATTCATGTTCTACTTTCTGAACAAGGAATACAGTCCAATTTAGTTTTAGGTGAAGCAAAAAAAGGAGAAGCTTTCTTTAATCATAGTTGGATAGAAATTAGCAACGAAGTTTACGATGTTGCTATTGCACATTCTTTAGTCCCACAATATTCAACTCCACCAACTATCAAGGGACATGACATTGACACAACGCAATTAACCGCAGTTGAATATGGTGTTAACTCAGGACTACCAGACGATATGCCAACAATTATGGTAAAACAACTTTCGTTAAGCTCATACTTTGCTAATTTCCCAGGACATCCAACTCTTGGACTTTGGGTAGCCGCTCTTGATGCAGCACATCAGTTAGGTCTTAAATTAGATGTTAAGCAACTTCAATCAAAGTATGAAACGACCTTTTGGACGGAGAAATAAATAGGTATAGCCAACCTTATGACGTGGTTTAAGTAATGAGCAGGAAGACAATGACAACATCAAAAAGACACCATTACTTGCCTCAATTTTATCTCCGTGGGTTTACAAATGACCATGGTGATTTTTATGTTTTTGACAAGCAGACAGAGGAAATAAGAAAAAGCACACCACTAAATTCCTTTTTTGAAAATCACCGTAACACAGGCACAATCAAGGACGAGAAATCCGTTTTGTTGGAGGACATGTTTGCCGACTTTGACGGGGTGACTGCTCCTCAGCTTGAAAAAATTAGAAAGGCTACTGTTGAAAATTTTGAGTTAGAACCTGAAATTCTACATCGAATTAGAATGTTCATAACGCAGATGTATTGGAGAGTTCCTGAAAGTGATGACGAAATAGAAAAGTTAATTGACGACTTAACTTTTTCAGATAGCGGTTTTGACATCGTTGAAAAAAAAACAGGGAAGTCCGTTGCGACTAAAGAACTTCAAGACGAACTAAAGGGAGTTGATTTGTTCCGCAAAATGTACCGCATATTCATTCCGTTAATTTCAGCACAAGCAAAATATAAGCGGAGCGACTTTGAAAATTGTCGTGTTTACTTTAGAGGTAATAAACTTCAACTAACAGGCGACAACCCACTAATAATTGAAAAGTATATTGACTTCAGCAGTTTAAATGGAGAGTTGTTTTTTCCACTCTGTTCTGACAAAGTATTTGTTCATACTAGCAGACCAAAACCTAAAAACCTTCCTTCAATATTTCT
>JBBSPS010000123.1:0-11987 GCA_038258655.1 Bacteroidia bacterium | reverse complement strand
TTTCTTTTATTTTAATTTGAAGGGGTAGTGCCATGATGTTTGTTTTTATAATTATTATATAGTCCAAAGATAATAAAAAAATGATACAAACTAATATTGGTCTATATATTATTTATAATTGGTATAAAACCTTTAATAGAGAGGGTGTTGAGACTGAAAAATTTGAAAAAAAATCTTTAGACCTTTACAATTCCGGAAAAAATTATTTCTTATGGTATTCATTGTTAAAAGCGCTCTTGCCTTTTATGCTATATACCATGTTAGGAGTAGTGCTTGTGTATGCATATTATATTAACCATAGTGGTACAGATTTTCTTGGGGGAAGAGGTACTAAAGGAGTATCGGGTGCTGTAATCCTCGTTTTTATTCTTCAAATGGTCAATTTTCTGCCTGCCTTGAAAAGGATATTGAGTGTAAATATTGTTTGGCAAACGGGTGATGTGTCATTCAAAAAACTGAACAGCATTTTTGTAGCTCCTGATGAAAACAGAAAAAAAAATGATTCCCCTTTATTTGAAAAAAGAACAATAGAATTTAAAGACGCAAGTTATAGTTTTGCAGATGATAAACCAATATTGAATAATGTTAGTTTCTTTATTCCTGAAAACGGTTTTACTCTTATTGAAGGATCTCAAGGCAGTGGCAAAAGCATCTTGTTTAAATTGATATTGGGATTGTACCGATTAGAGAAAGGGGAAATATTAATCAATGGTCAAGATATTAATTTGATGAGCATGCATACACTTCGGAAAAATGTAACAATGGTTTCCGATGAACTTTCATTAATTGGACGAACAGTATTCGAAACTATAACGTATAGCCGTAAAGAAAAATTTCGTACACCTGCATTTGCCATGCTTACTTCACTGGGTTTTACCGATGGACTTGATAAAAAAATACTTGATGCATCAATACAGAATGGAGGAAAAAATTTATCAGCAGGTCAAAGAAAATTATTGCTAATTGCACGTGCTTTACTTACCAGAAAAAAAATAATTTTACTTGACGAACCCTTTGTTGATCTGGATATTGCATTTAAAAAAAGACTAGTAGATTTATTATATAATTTAAAAAAAAATCATACAATCGTTGTAATTGACAAAAGTAAGGACAAAGCAATTGAATATGATAAGATAATTCAGTTAGGTAAAAATCAATTTTTGGAAAAACATTTTTAATAAAACACGCCATGAAACAAATTTATTTTAGCATTTTTTTGATATTAATTTTATTCGGCGGCTGTAAAAAAGAGCCCGGAATTGGTGGGGATGCTTCTATCAGGGGTAAGGTTTATTCCTATCGCTATAACAGTACTTTCACAGTAAAGCTTTCGGAGAATTACCTACCTGATACGTATGTTTATTTAATATATGGTAATAATATTTCTTATGGTACCCGAATCAAAACCACTTATGATGGGGCTTTTGAATTCAAACATTTATATGAGGGAAAATACAAAATTTACACTTATTCTAAGGACTCTGTCGCTATTGTAAATGGTAAGGTTTCCCCTCCTAATGTAGCAGTAATTGTAGATGTAGACATTAAACACAAAAAAGATGTTTTTAATGCGGGTACCGTGAAAGTATTTCAATAAAATAACGTATGAAAAAAACAGTCCTATTTACAATCATATTTATTAGTTCTTCATTGTTGTATGCACAGACTAAACGTGCCATACGCAATATGAACACTAAATCCACAACTCTTGAACAAAAAGATATAAAAAATGGTGAAACAAGGTCAACTAAAAGAGTTCTTTCGGAATACGACAGACACGGTAATTTATTGGCGGAGATAGAGTTTAATTCGGACAGTACAATTAAAACAAAAGACACTTATAAATATAACAGACATAATAATGTGATTGAACTACAAGTATTTAATAAAAAAGGGTTGCAAAAAAAGACCATTACACGATATGATGCACTTTGTTATAAAATCGAGGAAATTGTTACGGACTCTAATGATAGTTTAGTAGAAAATACCGTATTTAATTATAATAATATGGGCAAGAAAATAGAGGAAATAACATTTTCAAAAAACCTTCAATTGAAAAAAAAAGTTGTTTATTCTTATGATAAAAAAGGATCAGTTGTTGAACGTAACACTTACAATGGCGAAGGGATTCTAACAAATTCAAGAAAATACACTATTGACTATTTTCGTTGATCTATTTGTTTATAAAATCAATTTTACCACAAATTAAAACGTCACAAATTTTCTCTAATGAAACGAAGTTTACTTTTATTCTTTTTTTTAAATTCGATACTATTTTCAAGTTTTTCACAACAGCAGGATGCTGTGTTTTGGGGTGGCGTTGGGATTCAAAAGATGGTCTCAAAACGATTTTCAGTAAACGTATTTAATCAATACACTTTTAATCAAAACTATACTGAACTTGGAAATTTTTATTTTGATATAGGGTTCAATTTTAAAATAAATAACAATTTTTCAGTTTCTGGAAATTACCGTTTTATTCAATCCCGCAATCTTGATAATTTTTATACGGATCGTCAGCGATTATACGGTGATTTATCGTATCGCAAAAGTTTTGGTAATTTCTCCGTTTCTTTTCGTACTAGGTTTCAATCTCAATATTATGGATTGTCATTTATAGAACACGAAAATTATAAACCTAATAGATATTATAGTCGTAACTTATTAACTTTACGTTACAAATTAAATTATACCTATAGCTTGTATGTTTCAAGAGAACAGTTTTTTCATTGGAATACTATTAACAAAACTGATAGTTGGCGAACCAGTATCGGGGCTTATTATACCATAGATATGTATAAAAAAATAGCATTGTTTTATACATTACAACAAAGCATAAATGTTAAGTACAAGAAGAATAATTATATTACCGGTGTTTCATATTACTATAAATTTTAACATCGTGAAGTTAAATTTTAAAGTGCATATTTTTTTAAATAATACACACGTTAAACTTGCATGTGTTTTATTATTTTCATGGATTTGTATTGCCGGGAGCAAAGATGGAAACGTTAATATTAAAACTTTCCTGTTTACCGGCGATATTTGTTTTGCTGAAACGTATCAAGAAAGACAAGAAGAAAAAGGGAAGGAAAATATACTAAAAAAAATGGGTTACGATTACTCTTTAGCGAAGCTCGATACATTACTGTTTCAGTCGGATTATATAATTGGGAATCTAGAAACACCTATCACTGATATGAAGGTTTCTCCGCTTGACGGAAGTAAAAAATATAAAATACACAAAGCTGATATTATTCTAACTCCTTTAACTTTAAAAAAACACCACATTTCAATTGTGTCTTTAGCAAATAATCATACAATGGATTATGGAACTCAAGGTCTAGAACAAACGATGGAAATTCTTAAAAAATATTCTATTGATTTTTTTGCTGCAGGAAAAAACGAGGAAGATGCCTCTGCTCCTTTTCAAATCAATAACGATATAGGTCAAAAAAAGTTCCATCTTGTAGTGGTAGGTGGTTTGGATTTTGATGGTAAATATGAAGAATCGTATAACTTTTACGCCTCTGAAAAGAAATCGGGAGTGAAAGGATGGACTCAAAAAAAGGTATTAGAGCAAATCAGAAAAATTAGGCAAACAGACAGCACAGCATTTATTGTTGCTTATCCACATTGGTTCGAAAATTATAAATGGAAAAGTGAGAGACAAACTATGATGGCTCACACCATGATTGATGCCGGTGCCGATATAGTAATTGGACATGGTACTCATATGTTTCAGGAACTTGAGATATACAACTCAAAATGGATTGTTTATAGTCTCGGAAATTTCATGTTTAATTCTCCGGGAAGATATGAAAAGGAAAACGCCCACTCGTATAGCCTAGCCGGTATACTAACTGTTAATAATGAATTTGAAAAACAAAACATTACATTGAAATTATATCCTATTCTTAGTGATAATCTATTAACTAATTACCAACCACGTCTTCTTGATAAAAAGGAATTCAATGAAGCCACATTTCTTATTATAAGTCACAGTCCGGAGCCAGAAGAATTAAAGAAAAAAATAAAATTTAATGAAGATAAATTAGGTTCTTTTTTAGAATTAAATATTCGGTAATTGAAGAGCTCTTTGATAGTTAAATAAAGGACATGAACAAAAAAAATAAAAAATATTCACCATGAAAACAAATTTTACCATTGTTATTCATGGTGGAGCAGGCAACATCACAAAAAAAAATCTTAGTCCTCAAAAAGATCTTGAATATCGAACTAAAATGAAAGAGGCATTGACGATAGGGTATGATATGCTATTGAATGGATATAGTGCGGTAAATGTTGTAGAGGCTACCATCAAAATATTGGAAGATTCTCCTTTGTTCAATGCAGGTAAAGGATCTGTTTTTACTCATGAAGGAAGAAATGAGATGGATGCTGCCATTATGAATGGAGAGACCTTAGAAGCCGGTTCTGTAGCAGGCGTAAGAACCATTAAAAATCCGATCAGTGCAGCAAAGGCAGTCATGGAAAAATCTAAGTTTGTTTTATTGAGTGGCCGGGGGGCACTGCGGTTTGCCAGAAAAAATAAAATTGAAATTGTTGACCCTTCTTATTTCTTTGACCAAATGCGCTGGAACCAGTTAGTGGCGATACGAGAATCAGAAAAAATACAACTCGATCACTCTAATGAAACAGACACAAAAACTGATGAGGATGAAGATAAATACGGGACTGTAGGTTGTGTTGCACTCGACAGATATGGAAATTTAGCAGCAGGTACTTCTACTGGAGGACTTACCAATAAAAGATATAATCGTATTGGCGACACTCCTTTAATTGGTTCTGGAACCTACGCTAATAATCAGACATGTGCTGTTTCCTGCACAGGACTTGGAGAACCTTTCATTAAGCTAGTGGCTGCTTATGATGTTTCTGCATTAATTGAGTATAAAGCCATGACTGTGAGTGAAGCTGCTCATGAAGTGATCATGAACAAAATACCAAAAATTAAAGGTAG
The DNA here is from genome assembly GCA_038258655.1 of Bacteroidia bacterium. Taxonomy (GTDB): domain Bacteria; phylum Bacteroidota; class Bacteroidia; order 2-12-FULL-35-15; family 2-12-FULL-35-15; genus 2-12-FULL-35-15. Next base: position 7,003 of record JBBSPS010000123.1, on the reverse strand, counting down.
GGGAGGATTAATTGCTGTTGACAGCAAAGGTAATGTGGCATTTCCTTTCAATACTAGTGGTATGTTTCGTGGCTATGTTGATAATCATGGTATTATTAAAGTAAATATTTACTGAAATCATAAATTTGATTGTAAACATTCCACTTTTTGTTCATTCTTTCAAGATCAAAGAAATTTACAATATTCTTAATTAATTTTCCCAAGCTACCTTTAATTGCCTCCCGTTTTTTTTGATTGGTAGTGTTTGTTTATATGTTCTTCTAAATACTGAAATTAGTATTAAACTCCCCTAGAAACTAATCCTTCTTTTTTTCTTTTGATAAAACTACCCACTTTTATATCTCATAATTTCCTCGTTAACAACTGGGTCTTCATCCTTGGCTTTGCACTTCTATTTAAATGAACTGATATTTCGTCAGTAGTTCCCACTTCTAAAGCCTTGATAATCAAAAAGTTTTTGGCTATTTAAAACGTTAAAATGTGTTAATGTTACTTTTGGTATTTATGTGAAAGCCATTTTAATATTACTTTTGACACGAAAGAAAAATTCTACCCCCAAGAATGAAAGCAATAATAAATTATATTTTTTTCTTTATCATCTGTGTTGCTCATCCATGTAATGCTCTTTCATTAGAAGCAAAACAGCGTTTTCCTTTTGACGATTCAGTTAAAAAAATACAGCAGGAAAATATTATTACTTCCGATGATTCACAAAGTACAACCGTTTTTTTTGAAGATGATTTATTAGACGAGGATAATGAAATTACTTCCATAAAAGAAAAAACATTTTTTGTAAATACTGCTTGCTTCGACAAAAATCCAAATACTTTAAGTTGTTTTTCAAACAATTTAAATACCAATTTTTATAGCTACACAGGTTTTCCTCATCTCCCTCTTTCTGGTTTTATCTCCTTTAGGGCACTAAGACTCTGATTTATCTTAATGGATGCGGTTTAAAAACAATTTTTCAACCACGTTTTCAATTAAAAACAATTATTTCTAAAATTATTTTAATCAATGAATAAAATAACATTGCTGTCGGGCATATTTGCCATAATGTATTTAACAAGTTGCACTTCTCATCAAGAAGAAAAAAGCGAAGCAGGAACCTATTCCGTTACAAGCCCAATTGTAATGGATACATCCTTCACCAAAGAGTATGTTGCCCAAATTCAATCATTACAAAATATTGAAATAAAGGCGATGGTAAAAGGATACTTGGAAAAAATAAATGTTGACGAAGGTCAACCTGTTACTACAGGCCAGATTCTATTCAATATCAGGCCAATTGAATTTCAGGCGGGATTGATGAAAGCCAAAGCAGAGTCTAAAGGGGCAGAACTGGAATTGCAAAACGCGAAAACACTTGCTGACAAAAATATTGTTTCGCAAACTGAACTTGCATTGGCGAAAGCAAAACTGGATCAAGCCAATGCCGAAGTAGCACTTGCCGAGTTAAATCTTTCGTACACGGAGGTCAAAGCTCCATTTGACGGAGCTATCGACAGGATCAAATTTAAAACAGGCAGTCTCATTGATGAGGGAACCTTGTTAACTTCTCTTTCAAATAATAAAGAAGTTTACGCTTATTTTAATCTGTCAGAAGTTGAGTATTTGGATTATACTAAAGCTCAAACAAAAAATGGTGAAAAAAAGTCAGCAAACTTATTACTAGCCAGTGGTCAGTTACATAAATATCCGGGGACAGTTGAAACTATCGAAAGTGAATTTGATAATACAACCGGAAATATTGCTTTCAGAGCAAAATTTCCTAACCCTGACTTACTTTTAAAACATGGAGAAACTGGTAAAGTTCAATTGACAATTCCAATCAAAAATGCTTTGATTATACCTCAAAAAACAACATTCGAAATTCAAGACAAAATTTATGTTTATGTGGTTGACCAAAACAATGTTGTAAAAGCACGCAACATTTTTATAAAACAAAGATTGAACAATTTATATGTTATAGAGTCAGGTCTTTCCGAAAAAGATAAAATTCTATTGGAAGGAATTCAAACTGCTAAAGAAGATGATAAGATACAAGCTGAATTTATTCCGGCAAGGAAAGTTATTGATAATTTACAGTTAATTAAACAATAGAATTAAAATTCATTTAAAGTAAAGAACATGTTCAATAAATTCATACACAGACCTGTACTATCAATCGTCATCTCCCTTATTATTGTTTTTTTGGGTGCTTTGTCATTAGTACAATTACCTGTAACTCAATTTCCATCTATTTCACCTCCCAAAGTAAATATTGTTGCAGATTACCCCGGAGCAAATGCTGAGCTAATGATCAAAGCAGTTGTTATTCCATTAGAACGTGCTATAAATGGAGTTCCTGGGATAAAATATATTGATTCTGATGCAGGGAATGATGGAACATGTTTAGTTTCGGTAGTTTTTGAATTAGGAACCGATCCTAACATAGCCTCCGTAAATATTCAGAATCGTGTTGCAGCTGTAGTTAATAAATTACCTCCCTTAGTTGTTCGGGAGGGTGTAAAAATTACGCGGGAAGAATCTAATATGTTAATGTATATAAACTTGTACAGCGATGATCCATCGTTGGATATTAATTTCCTCTACAATTTTGCTGACATAAATTTGCTTTCGGAATTGAAAAGGGTGGATGGGGTTGGGTTTGCCGATGTTCTGGGAGATAGGGAATATTCGATGAGAATCTGGTTAAAGCCTGATAGAATGCAGGCATACAAAATTTCATCCGATGAGGTAATGAAGGCTATAGGTGAGCAAAGTTTGGAAGCTTCACCGGGAAGGTTAGGAGAAAGTTCGGGGAAAAAATCACAGGCATTTGAATATGTATTAAAATATCCCGGTAGATATACTACCAAAGAACAATATGAGAATATCGTTCTGAGAGCTAACCCTGATGGGCAATTACTTCGCATAAAGGATGTTGCTGATGTTGAATTTGGGAACACCTATTATGATTTATATTCAAAGTTGAATGGAAAGCCTTCTGCGGCAATAGTAATTAAGCAATCTTATGGAAGTAATGCCAGCGCAGTTATTAAGAATATTAAAAAAAGATTGGAAGAAATAAAGGCAAGCTCATTTCCAAAAGGAATGGATTATTCATTAGGATATGACGTGTCAAAATTTTTGGATGCATCCATTGAAAAAGTATTGCATACGCTGGTAGAAGCCTTTTTATTGGTTGCCTTAGTCGTATTTATATTCTTGGGTGATTGGCGTTCAACGTTAATTCCTGCAATTGCGGTTCCAATATCATTAATAGGGACTTTCTTTTTTATGCAACTTTTTGGAATTACACTCAACATGATAACCTTGTTTGCCTTGGTATTAGCTATTGGTATTGTAGTAGATGATGCGATAGTTGTAGTGGAGGCCGTTCATGCAAAAATGGAAGGAAACAATATAGGTGTTGTGAAAGCCACAGAATTGGCAATGAAAGATATTGGTGGAGCCATCATCGCTATTACCTTGGTAATGGCTGCTGTGTTTATTCCGGTATCATTTATGTCTGGCCCTGTTGGTATTTTTTATAGGCAGTTTTCAGTAACAATGGCAACGGCCATTATTTTGTCTGGGCTTGTTGCACTTACATTTACCCCTGCTTTATGTGCTCTGTTGCTAAAGAACACTCATGCAGTTGAAAAAAGAAAAACATGGCTGAATCGTTTCTTAAATGGATTTAACAATTGGTTTAACAGGTTGCAAGGGAATTACAAAAAAATTGTGGGTGCAATAGTGAACAGGAGAATCATCACCTTTTTAACCTTGGTGCTTTTCTGTTTGGGAACATGGGGATTAAGTACCAAAGTTCCTGCAGGATTTATTCCCAATGAGGATCAAGGACTTTTTTACGCAATCATTCTTACGCCACCTGGGTCAACTTTAGAAAGAACGGACGAAGTTGCTTTGCAACTGCAAAAAATTGCTTCAAGCATGGAAGATATAAAATCTGTTTCATCTATGTCGGGCTACGAAATTTTATCCGAAGGTACCGGTGCAAACTCCGGAAGTTGTTTGATAAATCTGAAGAGTTGGGATGAGCGAAAACATTCAACCACAGAAGTAATGAAAGAGTTAGAAGAGAAAGCGAAAAATATTAAAGGCGCAACAATTGAATTTTTCCCCCCACCTGCCGTGCCTGGTTATGGTGCTGCGGGAGGGTTTGAATGTCGTCTTTTAGATAAAGCCGGAAGCGGTGATTACAAAAACATGGAAAAGGTGACCAAGGATTTTGTGAAGGAATTGAATAAGAGACCTGAACTTTCATCCGTATTTACTTTTTACAGTGCAAGTTTTCCTCAATATACTGTAAATATTGATAATGACAAAGCTCAACAAAAAGGAGTGTCCATCGAAAATGCAATGGATAACCTTTCAATACTTATCGGAAGCGATTATGAAACCAGTTTTATTAAGTATGATCGACAGTATAAAGTGATGGTGCAGGCATTACCACAATACAGGGAACAGCCTCAGGATATTTTCAAGTATTTCGTAAAAAATGATAGCGATGAAATGGTTCCATATTCGGCCTTTATGAAGATTGATAAAGTATTTGGGCTTTCTGAAATTACCCGACACAATTTGTATAATTCATCAGAAATAAGCGGTGGGCCGGCTCCCGGTTACAGTAGTGGAACCGCCCTTGGGGCTGTTGAGGATGAGGCTAAAAAGAAATTGCCAAAAGGTTTTGGTATTGAATGGGCGGGGATATCCATCGATGAATCAAGACAAGGTAATCAGGCGATTTATATTTTTCTTATTTCCTTAATATTTGTTTATCTGGTATTATCTGCACAATATGAAAGTTTTATGCTTCCCTTACCGATTATTCTTTCCTTACCGGTCGGAATTTTTGGAGCCTTCTTTTTACTCAAGGTATTAGGCTTAGAAAATAATATTTATGCACAAATCGCTATGGTGATGCTAATCGGTATTTTGGGTAAAAACGCAGTATTAATCGTAGAGTTTGCGGTTCAACGGCACCGCGCCGGAATGAGTGTAATGCAATCCGCTATTGATGGAGCCGCAGCACGTCTTCGCCCGATTTTAATGACATCCTTTGCTTTTATTGCAGGATTAATTCCACTGGTATTTGCATCAGGCCCCGGTGCTATAGGAAACAGAACTATTGGGGCCGCAGCAGCTGGAGGTATGTTGTTTGGAACCATATTTGGAGTATTGATTGTACCTGGTCTATATTTTATTTTTGCTAAAATAGCCGAAAGATTTTTCCCTAGTGTTGAAAATGAGGAAGATGAACCTTTAACAGATGAACTTGCATAGAATGAACAATTTTAAAAAACATAAAAGCATTGGAATTTTATTAATGTGCATCTTTTGTACAAGTTGTAAAATGTTTACTCCCGTTCAAGATACAGATAAACCAGTGCCGCAATCTTATAACGATTCAAAGGACTCTACAAATTCCGCACAAATAAAATGGAAAGATTTTTTTCAAGATAAAAACTTAGTGAGTCTTATTGATACTGCTCTTAAAAATAACCTAGATCTACTAATAACAATCCAGGATATAGAAATTGCCAGAAATGATGTACGATTAAGAAAGGGAATGTTGTTTCCAATAGTTGAAGGCGGCATAGGATTGTCACAAGAAAAGGTTGGGCGTTACACCAGCCAGGGAGCAGGTGACGCTTCCGCTGAGATAACACCAGGACAAATAGTTCCTGAAAATCTTAATGATTTTGCACTTGGCTTACATGCAAGTTGGGAAGTAGATATATGGAAAAAACTCCGAAACGCTAAAAGAGCAGCATTTACAAGATATTTAGGTAGCATTGAAGGTAAAAATTTCGTGATAACCAGCCTCATCTCTGAAATTGCAAACTCATATTACGAGTTGCTTGCGTTGGATAATCAATTGGATGTTATAAGAGAAACAATTGAATTACAAAAAAACGCCCTTCAAATTATAAAAGTTCAAAAAGAAGCGGCAGTAGTTACTGAATTAGCGGTGAAAAAATTTGAAGCGGATGTATTGAATTCTCAAAGCATGGAGTTTGAGGTGATTCAACAAATTAAAGAGAATGAAAATAAGATCAATTTTTTGCTGGCGAGGTTCCCACAACCTATAATTAGAGATACATCAACTTTTACCACACGAATACCCCCAGAAATAAAAACAGGGATTCCTTCGCAATTATTAGCTAATCGCCCTGATATTAAGCAAGCCAAATTGGAACTGTTTGCAACCAAATGTGATGTAAAAGTAGCGCAAGCGCAATTTTATCCATCTTTCAACATTACGGGTGGTGCGGGCTTTGATGCATTTAAGCCATCTTTTCTGTTTACTACTCCTCAGTCATTCGTTTATTCATTAGCCGGAAGTTTAGTAGCGCCTTTAATCAACCGAAGTGCTATAAAAGCAGAATTTGCCAAAGCAAAAGCATATCAGATTGAAGCAATGTATCATTACCAAAAAACGATTTTGAATGGATACATTGAGGTGTCCAATGAATTATCAAATCTAAATAATATGGAACAGCTATATGATATTAAAAGTAAACAGGTAGAGGTGCTTTCAAAGTCAATTGATATCACCAATGATCTGTTTAAATCAGCAAGGGCAGATAGATTTATAGTTTTAATGAATCTGCGCGATTCATTTAATGCTAAACTAGATCTCATCGATGTGAAGAAGCGACAATTTAATTCAGTCACAAATCTTTATAAAGCATTAGGTGGCGGATGGAAATAAGCTAAGTGCTCTCGCAGTTGGTAGAGCAAAGGATTAAAAACCCTTGTGTCACTGGTTCGATCCCTGTGGGTACCACACTAATGAAATAAAGTGGTTAGACTTTATATAAATTAAATTTGGTATAAAATTAAACAAAATAAATAAACTACTATACACTTTTTGTTAGATTGTATTTATGATAACCTTCGGAATGCACTAACATATTACATTTAAGCTGATTTTCAATATACTCAATCAAGTTAGTAATTTCAATAAAAAGGTTTTGGATAATAGCTATCC
>JBBSPS010000122.1:0-11995 GCA_038258655.1 Bacteroidia bacterium | reverse complement strand
TTCCATTAGAGTTTGAATTAGGTGAAGGATGGGGAATAATGAGTGTATTGAATTACCTGGTGTTCGCATTTTTGTTTGTATACGCAGCCATTGCTATGAGTTATTACGGATCAGAATTTTTTATTCATCCGATAAATTATGGCGCATTGATCTTATTGCTGATGTCATTTACACGAGTAAAGGAAGGCTTTTTAAGCAGCAGAACACCCACTATCCAACGCAAAAAAATAAAAACAGTTCATTTCAAAACTCCTAAATTTTCGTATCCGCGATTAGTAATTTATTTTGAAGGCCCTGAAGGAAAAGTGTTACGAAAAATTATTCCCATCTTATATAAAAAAGAAGCTCTGCCTGTATTGAAGGAAACTGGCCTGTTGCAGAATTGATTTGCAAAAGAGCATAACAAATTTCTATCTTGCGTCACATTAGTTATCGGTTAATAGTTAAATGGATAACCGATAACGAATAACCAATCACAGATAACTATGCCCCAATCAATGACTGATAAAAAGCGAAAAATAGATTCACACATTGCTGAAGAAACGTTGCTGAAAGCATTTGAATTAATGTGCATAGCAAAAGCAATGACGGAATTATTTGAAGCGAATAAAGAAATTACTTCCAAGTACGTTCATGCTACATCCCGCGGACATGAAGCTATACAGCTTGCATTAGGATTACAATTAAAACCTCAGGATTATTTATCGGCATACTATCGTGATGATAGTATTTTACTGGGTATAGGCATGCAACCGTATGAATTAATGTTGCAGTTACTCGCAAAAAAAGATGACCCGTTCAGTGGAGGAAGAATATATTATTCGCATCCAAGCTTACGAAGAGATGATATGCCAAAGATTCCCATGCAGTCGTCAGCAACAGGTATGCAAGCTATCCCAACTACAGGCGTTGCAATGGGTATTCAATACTTGGAAAAGCAAAAATTAAACCCCTCCACAACCTTCCCTCCTTCTACAAATGCTCAAGATAAACTCGGAAGGGGAGAGAATGAAAAACCAATAGTAGTTTGTTCATTCGGTGATGCAGCTATTACAGAAGGTGAAGTAGCAGAAGCTTTTCAGATGGCAGTGCTAAAAAAATTACCGATCATCTATTTGATACAGGATAATGAATGGGATATTTCAGCAAGTGCGAAAGAAATCCGTGCGATGGATGCAACCGAATATGCAAAAGGGTTTAAAGGATTGGAAACGCGAACTATTGATGGGACCGATTTTGTAAAGTCATACGACACATTCGAAGAAGTGATTGCATTAGTGCGTAAGGAACGCAGGCCATTTTTAGTTCATGCAAAAGTCCCTTTGTTAAATCATCATACATCAGGTGTTAGAAAAGAGTGGTATCGTGGAGATATGGAAGATTCTCAAAAGCGTGATCCGTTCCCGAAACTGAGGAACAGGTTGATCGTTTCCGGTTTTGATCCTGAGGAATTAACTGAAATTGAAAAAGCTTCGAAACAAAAAGTAGCTGACGATTATAAAAAAGCCACAGAAGCGAAAGATCCAAATCCAGAAGATTTGTTCAAGCATGATTTTGCTCCAACACCAATTACACAAGAAAGAGGAATACGTGAACCCAAAGGAAAAGAAAAAATAATGATGGTGGATTCCGCATTATTTGCTATTCGTGAGTTAATGGCAAAACATCCGGAATGTTTATTATATGGACAGGATGTAGGGATCAGGCTTGGTGGTGTGTTTCGTGAAGCTGCGACATTGGCAGAACTGTATGGCGATAATCGTGTATTCAATACTCCTATACAAGAAGCCTTTATCATTGGTAGCACTGTAGGGATGAGCGCTGTAGGATGCAAACCTATCGTTGAAGTTCAGTTTGCCGATTACATGTGGCCCGGATTAAATCAATTATTTACTGAAGTGAGCCGCTCCTGTTATTTATCAAATGGTAAATGGCCGGTGAGTTGTATTATCCGCGTGCCCATTGGTGCGTATGGCAGTGGCGGGCCTTATCATTCATCAAGTATTGAAAGTGTATTGGCAAATATCCGTGGTATAAAAATTTGTTATCCGTCAACAGGGGCCGATCTGAAAGGTTTGATGAAAGCTGCTTATTATGATACCAATCCTGTTGTAATGTTGGAACATAAAGGATTATATTGGAGTAAAATAAAAGGAACGGAGGATGCAAAAACCATTGATCCGGATGAAGATTATATTATTCCGCTTGGGAAAGCTCGGATTGTACAGGAAGCTACTACTCAACGGGAGAAAGGTTCTTTGACGATTATCACATACGGAATGGGCGTGTATTGGGCAAAAAATGCGGCAAAAGATTTTCCGGAACAGGTGGAGATCATTGATCTTCGTACGATAAATCCATTGGATGAAGAAGCAATTTTGAATTCAGTAAAAAAACATGGTAAATGTATTGTATTAACTGAAGAACCTTATAACAATGGATTTGCACAAGCCTTAGCCGGGCGGATATCTAAAAAATGTTTTGAGTTTTTGGATGCGCCTGTTGAAGTGATCGGTTCGGAAAATTTACCTGCAATTCCTTTAAATTCAGTTTTAGAAGAAACCATGCTGCCTAACGCAGCAAAAGTTTCTAAGGCAATTAAAGAATTATTAGCGTATTAGTTTCCGGTGTGAGATAATTTTTGGCAAGTTCGTTATATTTTTTTTGCTTTTGCTTTATCTCCCATCTGGTTATAAATTACTTCTAAAAGAATATAGGCATCTTTGTTTTTTGGATTTATTTTCAATAAAGCATTTAGTATTTCAATTCCTTCATTGTATTTTTTTGCCAGCCCATAACAAGTAGCAAGATTAACATATGCGTCTTCCATTTTTGAATCCATCTCAATTGCCTTTTTTAGATACTTAACAGCTTTGAGTGCCTGTGTGGTATCCTTCTGAATTATTAAGGTTCCGAGTTTGAAATAAAATATCGCGTCTTTGTTTTTTGCAACCCTTTCTATCATCTCAGGATCCAACGAAGAAGGAAATATATGAACGTCTAAACCTGTTCTTTTTTTGTGATTATCCCTGTTGCTCACAGCCATAGAAAAATTTGGATTTACTTCTACCGCTTTATTAAAATAGTAAGATGCTAACTCTTGGCTTCCCAGCTTTTCATAAACAGCGCCAAGATTATTATAGGATGATACCTGACCGGGGGCATCTTCAGTGGCGCGGTTATAATAATAAATAGCGGAATCATTATTTTCTTTTATATGTTGATAGGCATAGCCGAGTTGAAGAAAAACATCTCCAAAATGCGGATAAATATCAAGAGCGATTTTTAACTGTTTGAGCCCTTCTTGAAACAATTCATTTTTTTTCTCCGGATTTTTTTCAAGGATTCCCATATCAATTAATTCACTTCCATAATGCCTATGCACTTGGCAACTACTTGGAGAAGTAGTTACATCAGTAGAAAACAGTGTTATATTATTTTCCCATACCGCATTTCTTGTAATTGTTTTAAAAGAGTATAGAGAAAAAATTATGACACAGGATAGTATAGATATGTAATATGCTTTGAGGTTTTCAAGTTTAAAATTCGATCCTAATAGCCATCGGGAGTTAAAACCAATGATCCACGCAATGATGATACAAAATCCTAATGAAGGGGCATATAAAAATCTTTCTGCTAGAATTCCACCTCTCATAAAAACGAATATAAGTGCTGGAATTAGAGCAATACAAAAAAATAAAATACCAAAAGCAGGAATAGATTTTTTCGGAACGCCTCGTATAATAAAATAGATAAGAGCTACCACCAGAAGAAGTCCCAATAATACTACATAATTAAATTTGGTCGCCGGAATTTGATTGAATGAATAATCGTAAGAAAGCGGATGAGGGAAAATAGTCAACTGTAAGTAATGTAGGAAAATCAATACTGAGGAAGAAAATTTACTTGCAGCCGCTGAATAGGGATAATTTACAATATCATTTGGGACCTGCCCATAAATACTACCTAAAGCTTTATATTTATGAAACTGAAAGATCAAAATCAGTATTAAAAAAGGAATGGACCTTATTACGCTTTGTTTAAAAGTATAAGGAGATGAAAAATGTAAAACCAATGGAGTAATAAGTAAACCTATCATTGCTGTTTCTTTTGAAAGAAGCGCGAGATAAAAGAAAATACATGAAACAAACAGGAATATATAATTGGGGCCTTCCGATCTATACGCTCGAAGCAAAATAAAAATTGCAATGATGAGATTAAGAAATGCAAGCAGTTCATCACGACTCTTAATATTTGCAACTACTTCGGTATGGATAGGATGAGCCATAAAAAGAAGTGTTACAATAAAAGAAAAAACAGAGTGAACGTTTTTAAAAACACTCATTAAAAGCATACACAGAAAAAAACCGGTAAGCGCATAAAGGATTACATTTCCCATGTGACTTACATGAGGATTTTTGGGAAAAAATTGATTTTCAATTGCAAAAGTTATCAGGGACAGAGGGCGATAGTATCCAAGGTTGGCATTTTGAAAATGCCACAAGTCCGATGTCATGATCTTTGGAATTCCTGCAATACCTTGCATCACGTAGTCATTATCAGAAATCGCAATTCTATCATCGAGTACGTAATTGTGCGTAATCGTATTTGAATAAAGCAGTAATCCAACTAACGCTGAAATAATTGCAAACCATCTATTTGGTTTAAAAACCGGCAGAGAAAATTGTTCTTGATCTTGTAATTCCTTTGATAACATATATCATTTGCTTACGTTATAACTTTAGCATAGCGCTACGAATTTACAAATTATTATTTGGCTCAAAAATTTGCGAAATCAGAGTGAAATAAATTTTAACTTTGTTCGGTGTTTTAACAATGACGAAATAAAAGGCTTAAACAAGATGCTAACCAACAACGATATATTAAAAAAAATACGAGTAGCGCTTGAATTAAGAGATGAAGACGTTATTAAGATCCTGAAATTGGCGGATTTCGAAATATCAAAAAGCGAATTAAGTGCGCTTTATCGTAAACCCGACCAGCCCAATTACAAAGAGTGCGGAGATCAATTATTACGTAATTTCCTGAATGGATTGATTATCTACAAACGTGGCCCGATGCCCAAAAAGGAGCCTTCTTAGAGTTTTTAATTTATTTTTATTCCCTGTAACTTTATTTCATTAAGTTCGTCCTAAGTATAGAAATCACACAAAAATGCTACATGACAGCGGAAGAATTCAACACTACAGTTGATCTATATGCAGATAATCTTTACCGCTTTATCCTTAAAAATGTTAAGGATACAGAAAAGGCGCGCGATATTGTACAGGACACATATGAAAAATTATGGTTAAAGGTTTCTGAAGTAGCATCCTCTAATGCAAAATCATACATGTTCACTACCGCTTATCGCACCATGATCGATAAGATCAGGCGGGAGAAGAAGCAAGGTGATATGTCGGAAGCGACTATGTATAGCTTAAGTCATAGCAAACAATACAGTGATCTAAAAGAAGTATTGAATGAGGCGTTAACTAAATTACCGGAAATACAACGTTCAGTTATTTTATTGCGCGATTATGAAGGATATAATTATGCTGAGATAGGTGAAATAACAGGGCTAACAGAATCGCAAGTGAAAGTATATATTTTTAGAGCAAGAGGATTTTTGAAAAATTATATTGGGGCAATGGAGAATGTGATTTAATGCCTCACCCCTTAATCCCCTTTCCAAAGGAGAGGGGGTTTTGGTTGAGAAGCGTATAAATTACACAAAATAATTAAATCAATAAACGAACCATAAGTTACTCTTCTTTTTCAAGGAGAGGGATTTAGGGAGAAGTAAAATGAATTACATTAACAAAAATAACTACGAAGCATTTTTCCTTGATTATCATGAAGGAAATCTATCACCTCATCAGGTGGCGGACTTGTTATTGTTTTTAGAACAGCACCCGGAATTAAAAGAGGATTTTGAAAATTTTGAAAATATTACACTCCAGAATATTTCTCCGGTTACATTTGAAAATAAAAACGAACTTAAGAAAGATCTGTCTTCTGTTATTTCTTCTCGTTCAGATGGGAGTTGGGATGAGCTTATGATAGCCTCCGTTGAAGAAGTATTAACAAAAGGAGAGAGCATACTATTAGATCAACAATTATCCGTTGATGCGAAATTACAACATGACTTTTTATTGTATCAAAAAACAAAATTAGCAGCGGATACTTCTATTATTTTTGAAAACAAAGAAAGTTTAAAACGTAAAGAGAAAAAAATTATTCCATTGTTTTATTATGTTGCTGCTGCGGCTTCTATCCTGTTAATAATGGGGTTATTCTTTATTTTTAATAATAGCTCTGAACAAAAATTAGCAGAAGAAAAAGTTCAAAGTTCTGTTAATGAACATCTTTCGATAGCTGAAAACAATAAAGAAGAAAAAGCGTTCACTAATGCAAGTCCGTTAAGTGCCTTAGTGATAAAAACCAAAATATCAAAAAATGAAATTTCGGGACAATCATCCGTTATATCGGATACAAAAACAACAACCCCAATTGTATATGAAGAAAAGAAACAATTAGCAACATTCACTCATAAAGATTCTTTAGTTGTTATGCCTACGAATAGCCAACAAGCAATAACCAACAACCAACAACCGCTAACAATTGCTCAAGTTGAAAAGAAAAATGAAGTCGATTCCCCAACTGAATTTCTTTCCATACGTGAGTTAGCCGCAGCTACGATTAAAGAAAAAACATTGGATGACCATGCATTAACAATCCAAAAGAAAACCGGAAGAATAAAAAAATTGAGCGGATGGGATCTTGCGCAAATAGCAGCAAAAGGATTTAATAAACTCACCGGTCGAAATGTAGAAGTAAAACCAACATACAATGATCAAGGTGATGTAACGGCTTTTGCAATTGGTGCGGGTGAATTTCAAATATCCAGAGGTAAATAAAGTTAGATTTTCGAATAAGCCACTCTTGCTATATCTACTTCCCTATTAAGAGGATTTTTGTTTTCCAAAAAATCAGAAAAATGTTTCGCAAAATAAGGTGCTAACATTACACCTTTGGTTCCCATTCCATTAAACACAGCAAGAGGAAGGTATTGAGGATGCAACCCAATCAGCGGTCTGCGATCATTAACAGTTGGCCTAATCCCTGCCTGATGATCTATAATTTCAAAGGGAACGTTTAATACTTTTTCTAATTTATCGATCAGTTCCGCTTTTCCTTTTTGTGTTGTTTTCTCAGTAAGATCAGTCCATTCATAAGTAGCTCCTACTTTAAATATATCGTTTCCGAGAGGCAAAATATAAATGCCTTTGTTGATCACTTTCTCAAATCCTCCTTCTATTTTTCCAAGGGCTGGAATCTTTACAGTTATTATTTCCCCTTTTGTTAATTTGAATGGGAGCCAGTTGAAATAGGGATTATCAATGGTTTTGTAGCCTTCACAAAAAATAATTTTATCAGCTATCAGATCTTTATAGCTAACGGAATTCCCTGAAATAATTAATTTATCATATTCGAATTTTTCTTCGATCAAATAATTTTTCTTCCGAAAGTATTTTCTAAAAGCGTCTAAAAATAAAGGCGTATCTAAGTTTCCTGCTTTTGTAATTTCAGCTGCTCCAAGCGGGTTGTGAACCATATTATTCAAAAAATTAGTTAAAATAGTTTTACCCATGTATTTTCCAATAGGCTCCTCCAGTTTTTTTATCCATAGTGTTTTTTCCTGCTCCTCGGCAAATGGTTTTACAATTTGTTTTTGAAAAAAAAATCTAGTGTTTAATAATTGTTCGGCATCGGTATAAAATTTATCCATCACCGTAATCAACTCATCTGCCATCCAGCTTTTTACCAATCGTTTAAAAACAACCGGATTATATAAACCGGCAGCAATTCGTGAAGCATTTGAAAAACGTTGTTCATCAATTATAACAACAGACTTCCCCTGCTTTAAAAGCGTTTGTGCAAGTATTGTCCCCGCAAGGCCTTGTCCGACTATTATATACCTCACCCCGGCTCTCTCCGAAGGAGAGGGGGTTTTAGCCCGTTCTATGTTAATCTTTTGTTTCATTTGTTTGGAAATGCCATAAAATTACTGCTAAATATTTAATGAAAAATTTTTATCTTGCAGATGAAATAAACCTTACCCTTAAGCCTTTTCATTAAAAAGGAGAGAGATAAAGAAAAAAATGGATAAAGAAAAATTTATAATAGGCCGAAGAGAAGTTATTGATTTTCCTGAATTGGAATTGTACGGCATTATCGCAAAAATAGATACCGGTGCATATACAACTGCTTTGCATTGCCATGATATCAGGGAAGAAGATGGAGTACTGTATTTTAAATTATTAGATCCGTCACATCAGGATTATAACGAGCAAGAGCAAAAATTTACTGAATATTTTCAAAAAGAAATTAAAAATTCTTCTGGAGAAGTTGAGAAAAGATATATCATTAAAACAATTATTAAAATTGGAAGAAAACGTATAAAATCTGTAATTTCGTTGACTGACAGGGGCACGATGCGTTATCCTGTTTTGATCGGACGAAAATTATTGAAAAATAAATTTATTGTAGATGTAGCGTTGTTAAATTACCTCACCCTTTATCCTTCTCCATAGGAGAAGGCGAGGATTAAAAATCATAATACTTAATACACTACACTTAATTCTTTTTATATGAAAATAGCTATTTTATCTCGTGGCCCAAAACTTTATTCTACTCGCAGATTGGTTGAAACGGCTGAGCAACGTGGACACGAAGTAATTGTACTCGATCACTTGAAATGTGTATTGGTGATTGAAAAAAGCAATCCGCATGTTTTATACGGAGGAAAAGAAGTTACAGGTATTGATGCTATCATTCCTCGAATTGGAACTTCAGTTACATTTTATGGAGCGGCAGTTATCCGTCAGTTTGAACAAATGAAAGTTTTTTCTTCCGTTGAATCTCAAGCATTAGTTCGATCGCGTGATAAGCTGCGTAGCCTTCAATTATTAGCAAAAGCAGGTATTGGAATGCCAAAAACAGCATTCGCATCTGCACCCAAAAATATTGATAATGTATTGGAACAAGTTGGTGGAGCGCCAGTAGTAATAAAATTATTAGAAGGCACACAAGGCATTGGGGTTATTCTTGCTGAAACACATAAGTCAGCAAAATCGGTGATTGAATCTTTCTTGGCTTTAGATGCAAATATTTTGGTGCAGGAGTTTGTGAAAGAAGCTAATGGTGCTGATATCCGAGCATTTATTGTAGATGGTAAAATTGTTGGCGCTATGAAACGCCAAGGATTACCAGGAGAATTTAGAAGTAATTTACACCGTGGTGGAAGCGCTCAAGTAATTGAATTAACTAAAGAAGAAAGAGAAACCGCCATTAAATCAGCAAAAAAATTAGGGTTGGCTATTGCAGGTGTAGACATGTTGCAATCATCACGTGGACCATTGGTAATGGAAGTAAACTCTTCACCGGGATTAGAAGGGATAGAAGGTGCCACAGGCGTTGATATTGCAGGAAAAATTATTGAGTATGTGGAACGAAATGAATTTAATCATGAAGCATAAAAAAGGTACAGATAACAAATGAAAAAACGAACTTACGAATCTGTGTACTTCAATTCGTAATTCATTTTGTAACAACTAAATTAACCATGTTATTTAACAAAAATGCGCAGTCCAAGGTCTTCGATTAGCGCAGACTGACTGCGCGCATTGTCATATTGAGCATGTCGAAATATGTGCGATAGGTTTTTATACTTAAGTTAAATAGTACACACAGATTCGTAAATTCGTTTTTTATTCGTTATCCGTACAAAAAAATGGCCTCTATACAAAAAAATATACATATAAATGGCTTGGATATTAAGCCGGGCAATAATGCCCAGGTAAGTTTAAATTGGTACCAATTACCTACAAAAACAATTATTGAAATTCCTGTATATGTTTTTCGTTCTTCTAAGCCCGGCCCTACATTATTGATCCTTGCAGGAATGCATGGTGATGAGATTAACGGAATTGAAATTGTGCGAAGATTAATTACCCGTAATGATGTTAAAAATCCGCTTTGTGGAAGTATCGTTGCCATTCCTGTTATTAATACCATTTCATTTTTATCCGGTTCAAGGGATCTTCCTGATGGAAGGGATCTGAATCGTTGTTTTCCGGGAAGTAAAAATGGTTCATTGGGTAGCAGGATTGCCCACGATCTGATGAATGAAATAATCCCGCAAATTGATTTTGGTATCGATTTTCATACAGGAGGTGCCAAGATTAATAACTATCCGCAATTACGTTGTATATTTAAAAACAAGAAAAATTTAGAATTAGCAAAACAATTTTCCCCTACACTTATCCTAAATTCTCCTTTCCGTGATAATACTTTACGTAAAGAAGCGGCAAAACATAAAAAATCCATTTTGGTTTTTGAAGGTGGTGAATCATCCCGTTTTGATTATATTTCGATTAATGCAGGTATCGATGGATGTTTGCGTTTAATGAAAGCACAAAAAATGATACGTACAGAAGTATCTGATAATGCTGCAGTATTTTTAAATAAATCATCATGGGTAAGAGCAAAATCATCGGGTTTATTTCATACATCTAAAATAAATGGGGCGCATATCCGTAAAGGTGATATCATAGGAATTATCTGCGATCCGTATGGCGAACATGAAGAAAAATTAATAGCCTCCCATGACGGATATATTGTAGGGATCAATAATCACCCGGTAGTCAATCAAGGTGATGCATTGATGCATATTGGGATAGAAGAATAAAATTAATAAATCTGAAAAGACATCTATTGATAAGAATGCAAACTCATACACCGTATTATTAATGCCGATTTCGATGGTGTATATTTAGATATTATTGATGCATTTGAATATAAATATAAACATCAATATTATTGATAAACCACCTTCTCCACTTTTGTTCCTAATTCATTTGTAATTTTAACAAAATATATACCTTTTGGAAAGTCGCTGACGCTAATATTAATAGTTTGTTCTTTCGTTTCTTTTTTCATAAATATGATTTCACCCAAAACATTATAAACATAAATATCTTTTACTTTTCCATCAGAAAAAGAAATTGTGAAGCTGCCGTTATTAGGATTTGGAAAAATTGTTAGCGAATCATTAAGGCTATTATTTTCATGAAGCTTGGTATTATTATCGTCATTTGGAACATATAGGCTATCACCAGTTGTGCTTTTTGTAAAATCAGGGTTCTGATTGTTATTCGGAAAATTAATTATTGGTGGATAAGTATTAGTTATACTTCTGTCGTATGAAGAACAAAGAGAAATATATGCATCAAAATCAGACCCTGTGCTTGCAATAAAGCCAGGTAAGAGGCTTATTTCATTCTCTGCTTTAAATTTTTTGGTTTGGCCTGTTACTATTTGAGTGGCATTTTTTGCAATAATTTTGTTGCTTACAGATGTAAGATTTGGAACGTTTGTATTGCCATCATAGGTAACATCAGGTGTACAGCTGTTTTTTGAAATCAAAATAACGTCATCGAACCAAATATCATCTTGATAAGCTCCTCCTGTAGCAGGAGGTGAATATGAGATTTCAGGATAAAACCAAATTTGATTAAAGTTGCCCCCGGGAGGTGGAGTAAATGAAACACTAAAGCATCTCCAATTAACATCAATAGCCGTATTAAAATAACCTAAGTTATACATAGAAAAAGCATAAGAAGGTAGTAAATATTTTGAAGGGGAAGTAGATTGATCATCACAACTATTTATGGGTGTTAACCCATTTGTGAGTACAACATTGAATTTATCAACTGCATTAGGTATAGGTGGGGCAGGCCCTTGTGGGGGATAGAATACACCCTTTGCAGTAAATTTAATGATATAGGTTTTTCCGGGGTTTAAATTAGTAGGTAAATTTAAACTACTATACACTTTTTGTTAGATTGTATTTATGATAACCTTCGGAATGCACTAACATATTACATTTAAGCTGATTTTCAATATACTCAATCAAGTTAGTAATTTCAAT
>JBBSPS010000121.1:0-12054 GCA_038258655.1 Bacteroidia bacterium | reverse complement strand
TGTGTACTACAGGTAATAATAATTATGAACGCAAATATTTTAAGAATCTTTATCATAAAACGATTCATCTTATCTTAATAAAGTAATATCTCCTGTTTTTCTGAATTTTTTTCCATCTGAGAAAACAACATCTAACGTATAAGTATAAACGTCAACCGGTTGTATTTTCCCATTAAATGTGCCGTCCCAAGCGCTTTTCCTGTTACTGGTTTCATATACTTTTTGTCCCCAACGATTATAAATACTCCAATGCATTTCTGCAATTCCAAACCCTTCCACTCTTATCCTGCCGTTAATTCCAAACCTCCCCGGTGTAAATGCAGAAGGAACATCAACTAATGGTTTTATCAACGCCTGTACACTTATGCAGGTATCATCACTGCATCCGGCATCATTTGCTGCATTAAGGCATACGTTGTAGGCAGCTGTAGCAGGGAAAATATGCGAAGGATTCACGTCGCCGGTACTTTCTCCGTCACCAAAATCCCAGGTGTATTTAGTAGCGCCTGTTGATTGATTCACAAAATTAGTAAATACATTTTCCTGTGGCGGATTTGGATTATAGGTAAACGACGCGACAGGTATCGGGCTTACGGTTATGGTAAATGTACTGGTATCAGTCTTATTGCATGATGTTGAATCAAACGCTATTAACTGCACAGTATAATTGCCAACGTTGTTATATAAGTGACTCGGCGCATCAGCTGTTGACGTAGTTCCGTCTCCAAAATCCCAAAGAAAATTAAGGCCTCCCAATGAGTTATTAGTAAATACCGCAGTATAAGGAACACAGCCCCTGGCTGGCGTTTCAAATTGAGCACGAACCTCCGGCGAAAGACGTACCGTTTTTACCGTATCATCCGGTGAATTACAGAATGTGGAATCATTAATAGACAACTTCACAATATAAGTACCGGGCCCCGAATACGTATGCATTATGGGTGGTGATTGTCCTTGTGTTACAGGTGCAGTATTATCGCCAAAATCCCAGGTAAAAGTATTGGGGTTGAACCCTCCGCGGGTTGCCGTAGAAGTATTTGTAAAACTATATCCAAGGTTAGTACAAGGTGGTATCTTATTAGGAATAAAATCCAAAGACACTTTATTATCTCCGACTTTAATATTTGTATATGCCGTGTCGGAAATATTACATGTTGTGCTATCAATTGCTATAAGCCTTACGCGAAAGGTGCCGGTAGTTGTATAAGTATGAGAACTTGCGGGAGCTGTTGTGGTATCACCAGCGCCATCTCCAAAACTCCAATAATAAAGTTTGCCTTTATTTAGTGTATCAGTAAAATCTACCTTCAACGGCACACAGCCAACTGTATCATAAGGTACTCCATCAATTGAAGCTCTTAGAGCAGCCTGTACACCTGCAAAATTCATCTCTATTTTAAGCATGCCCAGGTTGCATTCTCCGCCCGATTGCGCCTGGTTCGAAGTAAACCATGCGCCCGGAGTACCCGGAAACGGTACCGTTTTAAAACAATTTGCGCACAATGCTTCATAGATAACTCCGTTTTTATCAAAGCGGCTTGTGCCTCCATCAACATGGTCACCAAAAGTGTTAGGGTTTACATTACTGGGGGGATCGTCTTGCCCAAAAAAGGAACCGTATAATTGCGAGGCAGCATCTTTTTTTAGAACGAAGAAATAATAATCACTTCCGGAGGCATCAGTTTGTCTCTTTATTGCATCGGGTGTTGTGGGCAGCCCCTTTGTATTTCCTTGTGGGAAGCCAGTACCGGTATTAGCTTTCCCACCCCAGCCTGAAACATATACATTCTCGCAACGGTCAACTAGAAATGCAGTGGGGGAAATATTTGGCAAGCTGCCGGATCCAAAAACGGTTGAATACACGTAATCACTCAAATCGGGTTTCAGTTTAGAAATAAATTGTTTTGTATCCGGATTGAAAAAGGCAGCGTTTTTTACTGTCCATGATCCTTCCGTCGTTCCCATTACATAGATAAATCCAAATTTATCCGTCTCAATTCCATATACCTGGTCCGCCTCTTTTGTGCCAAGGTAAGTACCCTGAACCACGGCAGTACCTGAATTATTTAGTTCAACCACAAAACCGTCGCAAACACCACCCTTAAAGTTTGACGAGATAACTCCCGAAGATGAAATACCGGGTAAATCATCACTTGCTGTACCCCCGGCAACATATATATTGTTAGTACTTCCAAACGTTAGCACATATGCAGCATCGTCCTCGCTGCCACCAAGCAAAGTACTAAATAAAACAGCATTACAGTCAGCGTTGAGTTTTAGAACAACAGCATCTTGTTTTCCGCCTCTTACGGATTGAAAAGCCCCGGCGGAGGTTTTGTAATCAGACGATTGGGTACATGAAGCGACATATATATTATTACCCCCGTCCAATAGTACCTCGCTGCGTGCATCGTCGCCATAGTTTCTCTTGAGTGAACTGATTCCCTGGGCGCTGCTCTCATCCCGAATATTTACACCATCATCTTCCTTACCTCCTATTCTCATAGATCCAATAAGAGCACTTCCAGAGGCATTTAATTTGGTAACTACAATATCCCAACCACCACCGGTGCCATAAACAGGAACAGTCGTCGGATAATTTAATGATGGATCAGAAGCACTTGTTGATTTAGTTCTGCCGGCAATTACAAGATTTCCCTGTGGATCAACAATGAGGCTATGAGGCTGATCGGAATTATTACCTCCAATATAAGTGGCATACACCCTGTTTTTGCCGTCAGGTGTGAGCTTAATTATGGCAATATCAAAATCTCCATTAAAGGTGTTATCATACGACCCTGTAGAAACAGGGAATCCACTGTTAAAGGCAATTCCACCTCCATAAAAACTTCCGTCGGGTCCATAGGTAGCGGTAAAACCCCAATTATCAGCTGTACTGCCGGAATAGCTAAAGAAAACCTCGGTGGGATCTATAATTAGTGTCTTGCTATGGTCATAATCTTTTACTTTAAACTTTACAACATTTCCTGCGGTAACAAAGCGACAATCCAGCTCTTCGCGCTTATTATCTGCTACCTGGTATGTATAGGGGGCAAGTTCTTTATTATCCCCAAGTGACGTTGATATCACCAACTGATTATTCTTTACAGATAATTTATTTACGCCGGAATATTTCATTGCTATATTATTCACATCAGCGCCAGGGTTAATAATAAAATCATATTTTAAATTACTGGCTCCATCAGAATAGTACCGGACATCTATACCCGGATAAACGTCTTTATACGTTATCCCTTTAAAAATCCGGCAATTGGATGCCCATTTGGTTTTGTCGTTACCTATGAAATAATTATTAACGGTTGGCAGCGGTTTATCCGGAACTATTTGCGGAGTTTGAGAATGCATAAAACTCACGGTGTATGCACTTGAATGAACAGTAATTTTGGATTCCTTTTGAAAGGCACTATCTGACGGATGCCGGTGCCGTAATTCTTTTATATTCTCAATGTCATTTGGATTATGTTGTGCAACGGTGAATCCATTTTGTTGCAAATAAAATGCGCCACTGCCCGCAAGGCTCATAAATTTAACCTCATTATTCCATTGGCCTTTATTTTCAATAAACTCTATCTGGGAAAATACGTTTTCAGCAAACAGAAATGTTGCTGATATAATTAAGACAAGGTACGGAAGACGCTTAAAAATTATCAAGGTAAATATTTTTTTATGCCAGAATATGATATGAAATGCTTAGATACTTCAAAAGTTTTTCATAAATATTCCACGACTAATTTACGAAACTATTTTATGACAAGTTTGAAAAATAAACGTCATTTTATTATTTAATACGCAATTAACAACTTCTTTATTTGAACTTTACGAAATCCTGCTCCAGGGTGTCTTACCTTTTAGCGCCAGCAGAAATTTTTTCAAAGCTTTGTTGTCCTCCGAATTCAATTCCGCATCCGCATCAATTATTTTTTCCGCAGCTAACCGGGCTGCTTCAAGTATTTTTCTATCCCCAATGATATCCGCGATCTTAAAATTAAGAATCCCGCTTTGTTTCGTTCCTTCTATGTCTCCGGGCCCTCGTATTTCGAGATCCTTTTCGGCAATTTTAAAACCATCGTTTGTAGCGCACATTATTTTCAGGCGTTGCTTTGCTTCAGCCGACAGCTTTATTTTTGTAAGCAAAATGCAATAGCTTTTTTCACTTCCCCTCCCAACTCTTCCTCTTAATTGATGCAGTTGCGGAAGGCCAAATTTTTCCGCGCTTTCTATTAACATTACGCTTGCATTTGGAACATCTACGCCTACTTCTATTACAGTTGTCGAAACCATTATATGGGTATCTCCTTTTACAAAGCGATTCATGTTGACTTGCTTCTGGGCTGCTTTTTGTCGGCCATGAACCATGCTTATATAAAATTCAGGCTCAGGAAAAAACGCCTTTACTTCTTCATAACCCTTCATCAGGTTTTCAAAATCCAACTTTGCCGATTCCTCTATAAGGGGATAAATAACATACGCCTGGCGCCCCCTGGCAATTTCACTTTTTATAAAATCCATTACCTGTGGCCGTACGTATTCCATGCGGTGTACCGTCGTTACAGGTTTCCTGCCGGGAGGCATTTCGTCCATGATACTGTAATCAAGATCCCCATAGGCGGTGAGAGCAAGTGTGCGTGGAATAGGTGTTGCTGTCATTACTAATATATGTGGATTTACCTCATTCTTTTTCCAAAGCTTGGCTCTTTGTGCTACACCAAACCGGTGTTGTTCATCAACTATGGCAAGCCCGAGATTTTTGAATTGAACATTATCTTCAATGATTGCGTGAGTCCCCGTTAATATCGTTACTTCACCACTGATAGTTGCCTGTAATATTTCCCTTTTTTCTTTAGCAGATGAAGAACCTGTAAGGATTTTTATAGTTACCGGAATATTTTGCAATAAGGATTGCAGGCTGTTGTAATGCTGTCGGGCCAAAATTTCAGTAGGGGCCATAAAGCAACTTTGATAACCGTTATCAGCCGCTATAAGCATACCCATTAAAGCGACTATCGTTTTTCCACTTCCCACATCGCCCTGCAATAACCGGTTCATTTGTTTTCCGCTTCCAATATCTTTTCTTATTTCTTTTAAAACTCTCTTTTGAGCGGCCGTTAATTCGAAAGGTAAATTATTATTATAAAATTCATTAAAGTAGTCGCCAACTTTGTTAAACATTAATCCCCTGGAAAATGAGTGTCTTTTATAACGGAGAAGGCCTAAACGAAGTTGCGAGATAAAGAGTTCTTCAAATTTTAAACGCCTTACGGCTTCAGCATATTCGTTTAGACCGGCCGGAAAGTGTATTTGCATGAATGCTTTATACCGGCCTATAAGCCTATACTGCGATAAGAGAAACGCCGGGAGGTTTTCAGGAATATCCTTTTCTCCCAACATTTGTAACAAGGCAAAGGAGAGCTTTGCTATTTGTCTTCCGCCCAGGGCTCTCGATTTTAATTTTTCGGTGCTGGGGTAAACCGGTTCTAAAAAAATTTTCTGTTCCGAAACCGTTTCTGTTACTTCTTCAATTTCAGGATGAGTTATTTGCAAAGCATTCATAAAAAATCCGGGTTTTCCAAAGACCCTATATTTTTTCCCAACCTCCAATGTCTTTTGCACCCAGTTAATAGCCTGAAACCATACCAATTCAAGTTCACCGGTTCCATCGCTTAAAATCGCCACAAGGCGTCTGCCGCTTTTTTGACCCAGAATTTCAATAGACATAATTTTTCCCGTCACCTGTATATATTCGGTTTCAGAATTAATATCGCTTATGGAAAATATCCTGGTTTTATCAATATGCCGAAAAGGAAAATATTCCAGCAAATCATTGAAAGTAAATATTCCAACTTCTTTTTTTAAAAGATCAGCTCTTTGGGGGCCTACCCCTTTCAAATATTCTATAGGGCTGTTTAATATGGATGCTATTGCAGGTATGAGGAATTTTTTTACAAATATAAGTGGCAAAAAATCAGGTTCCTTGTCTTACATCAGGATGCGTTAAATACCTCCTAAGCGCCTTATATTTATACCATGATCCGGAAACTGCATCTTCACTTCAAAAAAATTATTTCAGAAATAAAACTTTTTTCACTGGAAATTTTTGTTTTGATTGGAGTTTTCACTGTATCGCTGACAATATTTATCACAATCGCCAGGCTGGTTTTTGAAGGAAGAACGCAAAATTTTGATAACAAAGCATTGGAATTTATTGCAGGGTACGTAACCAACGTTGGTACTAATGTTATGCAGCTTTTTAGTTTTTTGGGAACCCATACATTTTTAATTCCTGCCAACCTGTTGCTAACAGCATGGTTTTTATTTATCAAGAAGAGACGATGGTATTCCATAAGAATTCCTGCAGTTGCGCTAAGCGCATTATTACTGATGTTTACTTTAAAATTAATTTTTCATCGTGACCGGCCTGTTGATCCACTATTACAGGTAGCAAAGGGGTTTAGTTTCCCCAGCGGGCATGCTTTAATGAGTGTGACTTTTTATGGCCTGCTTGTATTACTTGTATGGCAGAACATCAGGCAAGTATGGCTTAAATGGGTATTATCCGTAGGGCTCGTCTTACTAATATTAGCGATAGGATTAAGTAGAATTTATTTAAGAGTGCACTATGCAAGTGATGTACTTGCAGGGTTTTCTGTGGGTCTTGTATGGCTTTTGCTGTCACTGTGGATTCTTTCTAAAGTTGAAAAATACAGCAAAAAAAATATTGCCACTCGGGAATAAATTTAAATGTGTTAATCCGTTGTAAGTTTATATAGGCATCTTGAGAAAAGTTAAAAATTTAAATTTATTTATATACAATAAACACTGAAAAAAATTGTTTTTAAAGCAGGTTGCAATTGTTAAAGAAGCTATAAAGAAAGTGCTGCAACTTACATTTTAGGCTGCATTGGTTGCCCGGAAAAGTATTATAAAGTACCTTCGCAGTCGCTTTAAAAAATAAATAAATCCAATTTTTAGGCGACTTTCTTTAACTAACCGTAATATGAAGAATCGGAGCCTTAAGCTCGTTTTTTATCAAAAAATTTAATTTTCAAATTTTCACAATGCCCCTGATGAATAAAACATTCAAGAAGTATTTCATTTTCTTTTCTACATTATTTATTTTTCTTATCCATCTCCTGTTTGTTTTTGCAAAAACAAAACCAACAATTACCGCTGCAACAATTACCATTAATAATGATGAGGAATTGCCTATTTCCTCAAAAGTAAATGTTTACGATAGTTTAGGATTAAATGACCTGGGCCTTTCGAAGCAGGCCTTCGATTGCGCTGTTAAAGGTTTAAGGTCTCTGACTTCTATGGGGAAACTTAATAACGATTCTATCATTTCAATTGTTGATTTCAGTCTTTCATCAAACAAGAAAAGATTGTTTGTAATTGATATTAAAAATTATAAGGTTTTATATAATACCTACGTAGCTCACGGCCGCAACTCGGGTAGTGAATATGCAAGAAAATTTTCAAATGCACCAGAAAGCTATAAGAGCAGCTTAGGATTCTATGTGACCGGAGATACTTACAATGGTGAGCATGGGTATTCACTTCGGCTTGAAGGAGAGGAAAAGGGAATTAATGATAATGCGTATGAAAGAGCCATTGTAATGCACAGTGCTGCGTATGTGAATGAAAATTATATCAGGAGCAAAGGAAGTATAGGCCGCAGCCTGGGATGCCCCGCTTTACCGCAAAAAGTTTATAAACCAATTATTGAAATAATTAAGAACGGTAGTTGCCTTTTTCTCTATAGCCCCAATGATTACTATTTATCGCACTCGAAAATTTTACAAAAAACATAATAATAAGCCCCTTTTTTAAAGGGGTTTTTTAGTTCCGCCTCCTTATTGGGTTTTTTAGGAAACCCAGTTTTATTTATCCGGGTTATTTCTGTTTTCTATCTTTATCGCACTTAAATTACAGACTATGCTTAAAGTGGGTGTTTTTGGAGTGGGCCATTTAGGAAAATATCATCTTAATAACTGGAAAGAGATTGAGCCGGTAGAATTGATTGGGTTTTATGATCCATCAGATGAAAATGCAAAGTTTGCTAAGGAGGAGTATGGATTAAAAAGATTTAAAACAGCAAGTGATTTAATTGAGGCGTGCGATGTGGCCGATATAGTTGCTCCTACAATAAACCATTTTGACCTGTGCAAAATGGCCATTTTAAAAAGCCGGCATGTATTTGTGGAAAAGCCACTTGCCAATACTATGCATGAAGCGCGGGAAATCGTAAAACTTACAAAAGAAGCAAACATCAAATTCCAGGTAGGCCATGTGGAAAGATTCAATCCGGCATTTCTTGCACTTAAAGAGTATGAACTTAACCCAATGTTTATTGAGGTGCACAGGCTTTCCCAATTTAATCCACGCGGTACCGACGTAAGTGTAATACTCGATTTAATGATCCATGACATCGATATTATTTTAAGCCTGGTTAAAAGCAACGTGAAAAATGTATATGCAAACGGCGTAGATGTTTTAAGTGATTCGCCGGATATTGCGAATGTGCGTATTGAATTTGACAATGGCTGCGTTTGCAATCTCACTTCATCAAGAATAAGTATGAAGAAAATGCGTAAAATGCGCTTGTTTCAAAAAGACTCTTATATCAGTATAGATTTTCTTGACAAGAAAACAGAAGTAATAAAATATAAATCGGCTTCCGATAAAAATGTATTTTCTTTTGATATAGAAACCAATACAGGGAAAAAAACAATTGCCATAGCCGCACCTCTTATAAAAGACAACAATGCTATTAAACTTGAACTCGAGAGTTTCACCGATGCGATTTTAAATAACAAACCTACAGTTGTAACAGATGTTGATGGGTTTCGTGCAATGGAGGTTGCTCATCTTATTCTTGAAAAAATAACCCGTAACCAAATCAGCTAAATCATTTCAATTATAAATTGGCAAAGCGGATACATATAAGTTTTTATGTTTTTGGGGACTTAATTGCGGCGGTAATTACCTGGATAATTTTCTATTCAATACACCGGATTTCAATTGGTGAATTATTTGAGTTTAACAGGAAACTTTTTTGGGGATTGCTTTTGTATCCTTTTGGTTTTCTTGTCTTGCATCACCTGTTCGGTACCTATAAGAATATTTATTATAAGTCACGAGTTAATGAGATGGTACTTACTTTTGCGAGCACCGTCACCGGATGTTTTCTGCTCGTCCTTATTTTTATACTGTATGGTTCATTTAATGAGTACACCTTTTTTTTAAAAGATTTTTTTATACTTCTCATACTGCAATGTTCCATAACCTATTTATTCAGACTGGTGCTGCTAACAAGAGCTCATAATCAATTGCAAAAAGAAATGGTCTGGTTTAATACAATCATAATTGGCGGTAGCGAAAGCGCTGTGCAACTGTATAAAGCAATCACTACAAATAAGGAAAAAACGGGATACAGAATTTGTGGCTTTATAAATGTAGCCAACTCTTCAACTCCGGAACTTGCCCTTTATACGAAGCGAATTGGAAATGTTGATGACATTGAAAAAATTATTGATGAATACAATATACAAGAAGCAATTATTGCAATAGAAAAAGATGAACGAACCGGGCTGGAAAAAATACTACAACAAATAAATGAAAAAGAGGTTAATGTAAAGATGGTGCCCGATAAAGTCGATATCCTTAGTGGTGCGGTGAGAACAAACAATGTAATGGGTACTCCACTGATTGAAATACATCTGGGTCTGATGGATGCATGGCAGCAAAACCTCAAACGTCTTATCGATGTGTTGGTATCAATTGGCGGGCTTATTATTCTTTCACCCCTTATATTATACAGCGCGGTCAGAACTAAATTTTCTTCAAAGGGAAGTATATTTTTTTTTCAGGAACGAATAGGTTATAAAGGAATACCCTTTACAATTTATAAATTTCGATCCATGATAAGAAATGCAGAAAAAAACGGGCCTACACTCAGCAGCGCAACAGATGGCCGTATAACAAACTGGGGTAAAATAATGCGAAGATGGAGACTAGATGAACTCCCTCAGTTCTGGAATATTTTAAAAGGAGAAATGAGCCTTGTGGGGCCACGACCCGAAAGAAAATATTATATCGATCTCATAACTGAAAAATATCCGGAATACAAATTACTGTTGAAAGTAAAACCGGGGTTAACAAGTTGGGGAATGGTAAAATTTGGGTACGCCGAAAATATTAAAGAAATGATTGAGCGCATGAAGTATGATATTATTTACATTGAAAATATTTCGCTGGCATTGGATTTTAAAATTATGATTCATACCATTAGAATTATTCTTTTGGGAAAAGGAAAATAAAAATTACTGAGACCTTGATTTTATAAAACAATCTGTCATCCTTATTTTTTTATATTTGACCAAACACAATAACGGTGAAAAAAATTATCCTGGTTCTTTTATTGTTAGGCCAATGCCCTATTGCTGACTGCCAGGTATTAAACCGTGCTGAAGGCCAAACCCCCTCTTACTTTCAGCAAATAGTAAATTATAAAATTGATGTAACACTTAACGACGTTGAAAATACTTTGGATGGTTTTGAAATAATAAATTACACAAATAATTCTAGCGATACACTCAATTACATTTGGTTTCATTTTTGGCCTAACGCGTATAAAAATGATAAAACCGCTTTTAGTGAACAACTATTAAATCTCGGCAGAACTGATTTTTATTTTAGTGATAATGAAAAAAGAGGCTATATAAACCGGTTGGATTTTAAAGTGGACGGTACAACCTCGGTACTCGAAGACCATCCCCAATATATTGATATTGCAAAACTAATTTTACCCTTACCACTTTTACCAGGTCAAACGATAAAAATCACCACACCATTTCATGAAAAAATTCCATTTAATTTTTCGAGAGGAGGACATGCAGGCCAAACTTATCAAATTACTCAATGGTACCCAAAACCGGCGGTGTACGACAAAAGAGGCTGGCACCCGATCCCATATCTTGACCAGGGAGAATTTTATAGTGAATTCGGAGATTTCGAAGTACAGATAACAGTTCCAAAAAATTATATAGTGGCTGCAACAGGAGAATTGCAAAATACTGACGAACAAAGCTGGCTTAGAGAAAAATCAAATGAATCTTTCACGCCTAAAGTAAAGCAAAAAGCTATTGTTGTAAAGGAAATATCAAAAACCAATCAAGGAGATAAAAAAAAAGCGGGTAAGCAGGTTAAGGTCAGGCAGTCATTCAAAGGCCGTAAACAACCTGCCCCAAAATTAAACATCAAAGATTCAAAAACGATTCAAACTACTTTTCAAATAAATAAACAAAGTGAAGAAACCAAAACACTTAATTATTTTCAAAATAATATTCACGATTTCGCATGGTTTGCCGATAAAAATTTTATAGTAAGACATGATACGCTGCTATTGGCCTCAGGAAAAATAATTGATGCATGGGCGTTCTTTACGCCGTCCGGTGCCCCAGTATGGAAAAACAGCATTCAATTTATTAAAGATGCAGTACGAACACGAAGTGCGTGGTTAGGTGAATATCCATATGACGTAGTAACCGCCGTGGAAGCGAAGATGGGGTTTAGTGGCGGAATGGAATATCCAACAATTACTGGTATTTCACCCATGGACGATGAGAAATCACTTGACATGACTATTGAACATGAAGTAGGACATAACTGGAATTACGGGATACTGGCAAGTAATGAACGTGATCATCCGTGGATGGATGAAGGCATGAATGTTTATTTTGATAACCGGTATAAAAAAATAAAATACCCGGAGAATAACAGTGACGAAAACAAGAAAAGTTTTATTGAAAAAAGAATGCCTGGAGACGAAACAGAACTTGATTACAGGGTAGGAATCAATTCAAAAAAAGATCAGCCAATTGAAACACAGTCACAAAATTTTTCTTCAATAAACTATGGCACAATAGCCTATTACAAAACCGGCCTATGGATGAAGAAATTAGAAAATTATATAGGCCAACCACTATTTGATAGCTGCCTGCATGAATATTATAACCAATGGAAATTTAAACATCC
>JBBSPS010000120.1:0-12138 GCA_038258655.1 Bacteroidia bacterium | reverse complement strand
GGACTTCCTTGCGCCTTATTATATAAGGCATGCTTTATAACACCTTCTCCTCCACGCGAATGGCCCATTGTACCAATTCTAGTCATATCTATTTTTCCTACAAACGAAGTTCCGAATGGTGATCCGCCTGTGGTATTAAATGTTTTCCACAAATCCAAATGATGTTGCATCAGCTGCGCACGGGCAAGCATCCCCCAATCGCTTACATTATTATCAGTAGCAGAAATACTATTGGCACCAATCGATACAACAATATATCCTTGACTGGCTAATGTTTGCGCAAGATAATCGTAACCCTGATAACTTGGAATTTCATTTTGTCCGGTAACGCAAGGCCAAATCGAAACCGTATTATTATTACTGATCTGATAACATGTTTCATGACGACCATGTAAAATCATAATGAGTGGGAATGGTCCGGGAGATAATGAAGTAGGATAAAATACTTTTCCTCGAACTTCTATTCCATTCGGAAAATCAGTTGTTGTAAAAGCAAGATCGCCATAATCATACGTTCCTGAAGTTACTGCAAAAGGACCTGTTAAACCCGGATCAGGAGTTTGAGCAAAACCATGTATAATAAAACTTAAGGCAAAAAAGGGAACGAGTAAAAATGTTTTCATTGTAATTATTTTCATTGTAATTATATTGCATTAATTGAGGGGAGTCTGTTAATTATTTACTGGCATTATTTATCGAACATCGCTTTGTTTAGTTTACCCAATTGCCAAGATTTGCCGGTAAACTTTTTGCCTTCTGTATTTCCTGATATGGTATTTTCCTGGTGATAACCATATACTAACGTAGTTTCCGAGCCATCACTCAGTTCACTATATTGCGTTGCCGGCACATAAAAAACAAGCGCACGACCTTCTCCATTTTTCGGTTCCTGACTTTTCATAAAAGCCTGATCATCAATATAAAGTACATACGGATTTGCTCCGGCATGAAGATGTGTTGTGGAAGTAACTGTGATCTCCACTATATCACCTTTTTTTTGAATATTAGTAATATTTGCTGTACCGGTTTGTGCTGAAGCAAAACATACAGGGAACAGCAATAAAAGCTGGAAGAAGAGGATCGGTTTGATTTTCATTTTTGATATTGGGAATTACACAATCTATATTTAAAGTCTACAAGAAGTAAATATCATGTATTTTTTTTTGTAAAACAATTTTTATTTAATTCAATTATAAGTATTCTAAATATGCAGAAAAATCATGTTTTGATTAGCTATAGTGAAAACTCTATTTAAAAAGTGGCTTGCATTTCTTCCGTTAGTTTATAATTTCCAAAGTTTACGTTTCCAGTGGTTGGCTTTCCTGTATGGTCTAAATCAGATACAGAAATAAGGGTGAGGAAGGCGGCTGTTTTAGTTGAATGTTTTTTCCATAAAATATTTTATTTACCGAAATGTAAGAAAAGAATTAGCAAGAGTCTACGAAGTAATAATAAATATATCCCCACAATTTGTTAATATTTTTTCAGGTTGGTGATGAGCGTATCCTTATTGTGTTTAAATTTAGACCAATTAACACTAAAAAAACAACCACAGAGAAACACGGAGAAAAAATGAGAACCACAGAGGAAAATTTAAAATTCTGCGTACCTCAGCGATAATCTCAGCAAACTCTGCGGTAAAATAAACTACATTTTCAATACCTATTTATGAAAACTCAAAGAACAAAAGTAAAAGAGCTGTTAAATTCAACAGCGTACGGAACCGAAGTAATTGTTAAAGGCTGGGTGCGTACATTTCGCAACAACCAATTTATTGCTATCAATGATGGCTCAACTATAAATAATATTCAAGCTGTTGTTGATTTTTCAAGTACTGATGAAGCATTATTAAAACGCCTAACAACAGGTGCCGCTGTTAGCGTTACCGGAGAGTTAATTGAATCGCAAGGAAAAGGACAGAAAGTAGAACTAAAAGTAAAACATTTGGAAATACTTGGTGATAGTGATGCGGAGAAATTTCCATTGCAACCAAAAAAACATAGTTTAGAATTTTTGCGGGAGATCGCCCATTTGCGTTTCAGAACAAATACATTTAATGCTGTATTTAAAGTTCGGCATGCATTGGCCTTTGCTATTCACAAGTTTTTTAATGATAGAGGTTTTGTCTATTTGCACACACCCATTATCACCGCAACGGATGCGGAAGGTGCAGGAGAGATGTTTCGTGTAACTTCTCTGGACTTTGATAATCCGCCACGTACAGAAGATGGCAAAGTGGATTTTAAACAGGATTTTTTTGGAAAATCCACCAACCTTACTGTTTCCGGACAATTAGAAGGGGAGCTAGCTGCAATGGCTTTAGGAGAAATTTATACATTCGGCCCGACTTTTCGTGCAGAAAATTCAAATACCACACGCCATCTTGCTGAATTTTGGATGATAGAACCTGAAGTTGCTTTCAATGATCTGACTGATAACATGCAGCTTGCAGAAGATCTGTTGAAATACGTTATTAAACATGCAATGGATACTTGTGCAGATGAATTGGAATTTTTGAAGAACCGTTTGCTGGAGGAAGAAAAAACAAAGCCTCAGGATGAACGATCGGAATTAGACTTAACGGCAAAATTAAATTTTTGTTTGTCAAATGACTTTGAACGATTAACCTATACTGAAGCAATTGAGATCTTAAGAAACTCAAATCCAAACAAAAAGAAAAAGTTCAAATACCTTATTGATAGCTGGGGAACAGATTTACAAAGCGAACATGAACGTTACTTAGTAGAGAAGCATTTTAAAAAACCTGTTATCCTTACCGACTATCCGAAAGATATCAAAGCATTTTATATGCGTCAGAATGAAGATGGAAAAACTGTGCGAGCAATGGATATTTTATTCCCCGGAATCGGTGAAATAGTTGGTGGTTCGCAACGTGAAGAACGACTTGAATTATTGGAAAAACGTATGAATGAAATGCACATTCCTACAGATGAACTATATTGGTATTTAGATACACGAAAATTCGGAACTGCACCACATGCGGGATTCGGACTAGGTTTTGAGCGATTGGTTTTATTTGTTACCGGAATGACGAACATCAGAGATGTAATACCTTTTCCGCGTGCACCGAAGACTGCGGAATTTTAATTTGATATTAATTTATAATCCACGCACACTTCTCGACTCCGCTCGAAGTGATCAGCGCACTGTTAGTTCGAGCGAAGTCGAGAACAAGGGCAAACCCTTATAAAAAATGACTATCTAAATATATAAATCAAATCAACACATGAAAAAATTTATTTTTTTACTATTCTTTGCAAAAACAATTTTTGTTGCGCATGCTCAAACTTCCGATATATATTTTATGACGGACCCTACTCTATCTCCTAATGGAGATTTTATAGTGTTTTCTTACGAGGAAGATCTGTGGAAAGTAAATACTGAAGGTGGCACTGCTTATCGACTTACAGCAATGGATGGTAAGGAATCCTTGCCGCACATTTCACCTGATGGCAAATGGATTGCTTTCTCCGGAACTCAGGATAATAATGCGAACGTATATGTTATGTCCATGGAAGGTGGAGCAATTAAACAATTAACTTTTCATGAATCTGATGATTTTGTAGATTCATGGTCATGGGATTCAAAAAATATTTATTTTACTTCCAATCGCTACAATAATTTTTCAGAATATAAAATAACACTTTCTGGTGGAACCCCATTGCGTTTGTTTGATGAATACGTAAACAGAGCCCATCACGTAATTGAAGACCCTGTTTCAAAAGCATATTATTTTACAGAATCTACAGAGAGCTTTCGGAACTATCAACGTAAAAGATATAAAGGTGATAACAATCCTGATATAGAATATTACAATCCGCAAAACAAAGAATTTAAAATTCTTACAAAATACAAAGGCAAAGATATGTGGCCATGCATTGATAGGAATGGAAATCTCTTTTATGCATCTGATGAAGTCAATGGAGAATATAATTTATGTACTTTAAAAAACGACAATCCACAAACACTTACAACTTTTGAAACTTCAATAAGACGTCCGCAAATAAGTGCCAATGGAGAAAAAATAGTTTTTGAAAAAGATTATCAATTATTTGTTTACAATATTGCGGATGGAAAATCAAATAAAATAAATATCAGTTTAAACAGAAATAATATTCTTGAATTAAACCAAATACTTTCAACAGTCGACAAAATCACCTATTTCGATGTTTCTCCGGATACAAAAAAATTAGCTTTTGTTTCACGAGGCGTATTATTTGTTTCAAGCATTGATGGAAAATTCATAAAACAAATGGAAACTGCCGCCGATGAAGCTGTGCAGGAAGTAAAATGGTGTGCAGATAATGCAACGCTTATTTATAGTCAGACAGTAAAAGGATGGCCCAATTGGTTCACTATTAAGGCAGACGATAATAAACCTTTCAAACAATTGACAAATGATCTTATGTCGAACCGCTTAATTTCATTAAATAAAACGCGTACAAAAGGTGTTTACTTAAGCGGACGTAACAATGTAAATATAATTGATCTTAAAACGTTTAAGACAGAAACTGTTTTACAAGATGAACTATGGGGTTATCAAAATTCATTACCTATGTTCTCCCCTACTGATGAATATATTGTTTTCGTTTCACGCAGAAATAATGAGCAGGACATTTTTGTTCACAATCTTAAAACAAAACAAACTATTAATATTACTTCTACTGATGTATCGGAAGCAGAACCATTTTGGTCACCTGATGGAAAATATATTTATTTTATTGCCAACCGCGCTCATCCCGGATATCCTCAAGGCATAATCGACAGTAAATTATATCGCTTACCGCTTCAACGATTTGATGAAGAATATAAATCAGATAAGTATACTAATTTATTCATTAAAGATAAAGATTGTAAAAAGGATACCATCCAACATCCAATTATTATTGACGCTAATCAATTGCTATTCCGATGGGAAGAATTAAAAGTTGATGGTGGTGCTCAATCCAATCCTTATGTGATAACTAATCCTGATGAAACAACAGTTTTATTTAATTCCACTAATAATGGTGATAAATTCAACTTATTCAAAATGATACTTAAACCTTTTGAACAACCTTTAACAGAAAAAATAGACTGTGGTCCATTTGATGATGAAAACTTGTTCGTGCAATCTCAAAAACAATATTACGTTCTTGGCAATGGTAACATCTATGAACTGAAACTTGCTTCCAATAAAATGGAAAAAATAAAAATTGATTTTTCTTTTCATAAAACGGCTGAGGATGAATTCAAACAAATGTTTTATGAAACATGGACCATCCTGAAAGAAAATTTTTATGATGAAGCATTTCATGGAATAAATTGGGATAAGCAAAAAATACAATATGAAAGATTCCTTCCTTATCTTAATTCCCGTGATAATTTGCGGGTTTTACTTAATGATATGTTGGGTGAATTAAATGCTTCACACCTTGGTTTCAGAACAAATGGTACAGACGAAAAAACCAATTTTGGAATGAAAACGCTATCAACCGGAATTGTTTTTGAAAACGAAAACCCTTACAAAGTAAAATACATTATTAAAAACTCAACTCTTGATAATATAAACGATAGCATCAAACCTGGTGATATACTTATAGCGGTAAACAATGTTGATGTTGACCAAAACTTAAACAGAGAATTCTATTTCAGGACGCCTTCACTTTCAGATGAAATATACATGATCTTTAAAAGGAACAATAAAAATTTTATTATAAAAGCGCATCCTCAATCATACAAATCTCAAGAAACATTATTGTATGATGAGTGGATCGAAAAAAATCAAGAATATATTGATAAGGAAAGTAATAAACGGATTGCTTATGTTCAAATGAAAGATATGTCGGGAAGTAGTCTCGAAAAATTTTTCATCGAGATGACCAGCGAAGCTTCACAACGTGATGCGTTGATACTCGATCTTCGTTATAACCAAGGAGGAAATGTGCATGATGATGTGTTGAATTTTTTAGCGCAAAAACCTTACCTTCAATGGAAATATCGTGAAGGTAAAATTGCACCACAGCCTAACTTCTCTCCTGCTTCAAAACCTATTATATTACTAGTCAATCAGGAAAGCTTAAGTGATGCTGAAATTACCGCAGCAGGATTCAAAGAGCTTAAACTTGGAAAGATCATCGGTACAGAAACCTACCGATGGATTATTTTTACTTCCAGAAAAAATCTTATTGATGGCTCCTATTGCAGAGTTCCTTCTATGGGGTGTTATACACTAAAAGGTGATGATCTTGAAAAAACAGGTGTGCAACCTGATATTTATGTAAAGACCACATTCCCTGATCTTGTAAATGGAAAAGATCCTCAGTTGGAAAGAGCTGTGAAAGAGATCTTGCAGGATCTAAAAAAATAATGCGCTTTTTATGAAACCCTTTTGGGGATTTCAAAAACCCTCAACAATTATCATAGGAGTTTTTTATTTTAGTAAAATTCAAAATTTCTGAATATAAATTCCTTGTAGGTATGCACCAAGGAGAATTGAAACCATTTACATTAACTACCGGAGAGCTTCAAAAAGGAGATTGTTTCTATTCATTTACCGACAGTTATGCTGACCAATTCGGAGGTAAAAAAGGAAGAAATTAATGCGTAAAAAGCTGAAAGAAATTTTCGTTTCAATTGGTGAAAAACCAATGCATATTCAGAAACAAGAACTGGATCAGTTATTCGAGAAATGGCGCAGCACACTTGATCAAGCAAATGATGTGTAGTGATTATCGGAATCAGAGTATAAAATAAAACGATTTTATACCTTCGCGGAAGAATTTACTGCAGAATATTTTTTCATGTACTCACTAGCCATGTCAACCATGTCAGAAGAACCTAAAAATAAAGGAGTACGCTGATGGAGTTCCTTAATATCCAATTCCATGATACGCCTGAAACCATCTGTAGCCTTACCACCTGCCTGTTCTATAATAAATGCCAATGGATTACATTCATATAATAAACGTAATTTACCTTGGGGCGATTTTGATGTAGTAGGATAAATATAAATTCCTCCTGTGATCAAATTACGGTGAATATCAGCAACACCTGAACCAATATAACGCGAAGAATATGGACGATCAGTTTTAGTATCTTCTTCCTGGCAATACTTGATATATTTTTTTACACCATCAGGAAAATGGACATAATTACCTTCATTGATAGAATAAAATTTCGCTGATTTCGGCGTTTCCATATTTGGATGCGACAAACAAAATTCTCCAATAGAAGGATCCAATGTAAAACCATTCACACCTTTTCCTGTTGTATAAACCATCATACAAGAAGAACCGTAGATTACATAGCCCGCAGCTACTTGTTCAGTACCCCGTTGAAAAAAATCTTCCTTTGTTCCATGACCTGTTAGGGATGTTCTTCTATAGATCGAAAAAATAGTTCCGACAGAAACATTTACATCAATATTGGATGATCCATCCAAAGGATCCATTGCTACAACATATTTTGCATTTTTAGACATTTCATTATCGATAATAATAATATCTTCATTCTCTTCGGAAGCAATAGCACAGCATTCCCCACCAACACTCAATGCTGCAATAAATTGTTCATTGGCAAATACATCTAATTTTTGTACGTTTTCGCCCTGCACATTTATTTCACCCGCATCACCCAATATATCCGCCAGTCCTGCTTTATTTACTTCACGGTTTACAATTTTAGATGCAATACCGATATCGCGTAATAGACGTGATAATTCGCCTTTGGAATAAGGGAAATCAGCTTGTTTTTCAATAATAAATTGTCCTAATGTCTTTACCCTGCTCATTGTTTTTTATTTTTGAATTTACACAAATATCGCAATATTTTGGATGCTAAAAATGATTGTTTATATCATTTCATTTTTACCTTTGTTTTTCAATTTTTCATATGGAAACAGCTATTAGAAAAGGTGTTAAAAATGACCTGCCACAAGTATTGGAACTAATCAAAGAATTGGCTACTTATGAAAAAGCTCCTTATGAAGTAACTGTTACCCTTGAAGAATTACAACGTGATGGCTTTGGTGAGAATCCTATTTTTAAATTTTTTGTAGCCGAAAGCGATGGAAAAATAATCGGCATTTCGCTTTATTATATTAAATATTCTACATGGAAAGGCAAATGTATTTTCCTGGAAGATATAATTGTTACTGAACAATTTCGAAAATTTGGTATTGGCAAAAAATTATTTGATGAAGTAGTGAGAGTTTCTAAAGAAATGAACGTTCCTCGTTTGGAATGGCAAGTATTGGAATGGAATGAACCGGCAATAAATTTTTATAAAAAGTTGAATTCAAATTTTGATTCTGAGTGGCTTAATTGCAAATTAACGGGAGAACAGATACAGAATTATTAGTAGGCAGTAGGCAAAATTAATAGGCAATTAAAAAATAGATTATGGCAAATAATATTTTTAGGGAATTAACAGTATATAAAAAAAGCGTTTGATCTCGCTATGCAGATATTTAATATTACTAAAAAATTTTCGTCAGATGAAAAATTTGGGTTGACTTCTCAGATTCGAAGGAGCTCACGATCTGTTTGTTCTAATATTGCTGAAGGGTATAGGAAAAGAAGATATGAAGCGCATTTTATCAGTAAAACAACTGATGCGGATATGGAAAACAGTGAAACTCAGGTTTGGTTTGACTTTGCGTTAGCATATGAATATATCAATAAAGAACATTTTCAAAAATTATCAGAGTTATCAGAAGAAATTGGAAGATTACTAAATCATATGATTAATTTTTTCGAAAATATATTAACCAAAAAAGATAAAATAGTTAACTAGGTACCAATTGCCTATTGCCTATTGTTCAATTGCCTACTAAAAAATGAAAATATTTAAATTCGGCGGTGCATCTGTAAAAGACGCAACTGCTGTAAAAAATGTAGCGACTATTTTAAAACGTTTTCCAAACGAAAATATTATTGTTGTTGTATCCGCAATGGGGAAAATAACAAACGCTTTGGAGCGTTTAACTGATGCGTTTTTCTATCCGAATGAATCGAAAAGTAGTAAAAAAGAAAATACTTCTGCAATATTGAATGAAATAAAAAAATATCATTTTGATATTATTGAACAACTCTTTGCAGATAAAAATGATCCTATCTATAACGAAATAAGTAACGCGTTTGTAGAGTTAGATTGGGCCATAGAAGATGAACCTACTCACAATTATAATCATGAATATGATCAAATTGTAAGTATCGGGGAAATTATTTCAACAAAAATTGTAACTGCTTATTTGAATGAAGCCGGCATAAATAGCCAATGGCGTGATGTGCGTGACTTTATACAAACAGATAATACGTATCGTGAAGGAAAAGTGGATTGGAAACTCACTCAAAGTTTGGTTGATAAAAACCTCAGTCCTACTCTCTCCTCGAAAAAAGGAGAAGGAGTTGTAATTGTTACACAAGGGTTTTTGGGAGGCACATCTGAAAATTTTACCACTACATTGGGTCGTGAAGGATCAGATTATACAGCAGCTATTCTTGCATTTACAACCAATGCGGAAAGTGTAACTATCTGGAAAGACGTTCCAGGCGTATTGAATGCTGATCCGAAATGGTTTGATAAAACTGAAAAATTAGAACAACTTTCGTATTTAGATGCGATCGAATTATCCTATTATGGCGCAACGGTGATCCATCCGAAAACCATTAAGCCCCTTCAAAATAAAAACATTCCTTTGTATGTAAAATCTTTTTTACATCCCGCAGAAAAAGGAACCGTGATCAATGAAATTCAATCGCAATTACCAATACCTTGTTTTATTTTCAAAGTAAACCAAGTGTTACTTTCTATTTCACCAAAAGATTTTTCATTTATCGATGAAGAAAATTTCAGCGCTATTTTTAAACTCTTTGCCGAAAAACAAGTGAAAGTAAATGTGATGCAAAATTCAGCTATCAGCTTTTCAGTAAGCATTGATAATGATTCACGGAAGTTGCCTGATTTGATTCTAACACTTCAAAAGGAATATCGTGTATTGTATAACGAAAATTTAGAATTAATTACTATCCGCTACTACGATCAGGCCACTGTTGAACGTGTAATAATCGGCAAACAAATTTTACTTGAAGTAAAAAGCAGGCACACAGTGCAATTGGTTGTGAAGCCAATCCCCTAACCTATAAAAAATCCGTATCTTTCGCCTTCTAAAAAATTATTTTATAATGAATATTTACGATAAATACGAAGCAGTAATAGGTTTAGAAGTTCATGCACAATTATCAACAAAAAGCAAAGCCTATTCCAGTGATTCCACTGAATTTGGTGTATTGCCCAATACCAATGTAAGCCCAATAACATTGGGACATCCGGGTACCTTACCAAAAACAAATAAAAAAGTAATTGAATTCGCAGTACGTTTAGGATTAGCTTGCAAAAGCACTATTCGTGAAGTAAATGAATATGCGCGCAAAAATTATTTTTATGCCGACTTACCAAAAGGATACCAGATTACACAAGATAAAACTCCCATTTGCACCGGAGGATATATCACAATAAAAAAAGAAGATGGATCAGAAAAGAATATAAATATAACCCGCATTCACATGGAAGAAGATGCAGGAAAAAGTATTCATGATATTGATCCATTCGATACATTGATCGATTTGAACCGCGCAGGTGTTCCTTTATTAGAAATTGTGAGTGAACCCGAAATACGGAGTGGTGATGAGGCTTATCAATACTTAACAGAAATACGCAAACTTGTTCGTTACTTGGAAATATGCGATGGCAATATGGAAGAAGGTAGTTTACGTTGTGACGCTAATATTTCTGTGCGTTTAAAAGGCGCTACTGCATTTGGAAAACGTACCGAAGTAAAAAATATGAACTCCATACGAAATGTGCAACGTGCCATTGAGTTTGAATTAAAACGCCAAATCGAAGCAATTGAAAATGGAGAAACAATATCCCAGGACACACGCAGTTTTGATGCTGTTGCAGGGACTACATTTGTAATGCGAAGTAAAGAAATGGCAAATGATTACCGTTATTTTCCTGAACCTGACCTTCAACCGGTAATTGTTTCGCAAGAATATATTGCAAAAGTAAAAAGTGAATTACCTCCTCTACCCCATGAGCTTTTAAAAAAATATACTTCAATGGGGCTATCCGCTTATGATGCAGGTGTGCTCACCGACAGCAAAGAAATTGCATTATATTTTGAAGATATAATCGCGAAAACAAAAAACGCGAAAGCAGCATCCAACTGGTTAACAGTACAAGTAAAATCATACTTAAATGATAATGCAGTACATATTTCGGAATTCAAGATAACACCTTCCCGTATTGCTGAATTAGTTGATCTAATTGGTAGTGGTAAGGTTAGTCACACCATCGCTACACAAAAAATATTCCCGAAAATGTTGGAAGAGCTAAATAAATCAGCATCACAAATAGCAGAAGAAAATAATTGGATTCAGGAAAGTGACAGTAGCGCATTAACCGAATTAGCAAAACAAGCCCTTTCAAAATATCCTGAAAAAGTTGCTGAATATAAAAATGGTAAAACAAGCCTTTTAGGCTTATTCATGGGCGAACTCATGAAACTTTCAAAAGGCAAAGCCGATCCAAAAATGGCAAGTGATCTGATGAAAGAGTTGTTGGATAAGTCGTAGAGCAAATAATTTAATTAAACGTTATTGCGAACGAGTTTTCGCAACTAAAACAATCTCAATCAGCGATAGATTGCTTCACTCCTACCTCGTTAGCAATGACGCGCATGTAATAATTATAGTTCTGATTTTCTGTGTCTTTGTTTTGTATCTTTGTATCAAGTTCTTTGATTAAACACAAATGGGGTCGTCTGGTTTTGACAGCGAGCGCGATTTTTATGTAAGCATGTCGTGTGTTGTGAATATGGCACGTAAATCCTAATTCTCAAATTTCTATATGGCGAGTCTAACTACGCTATGGCTGCTTAATACCAAGTATTAAGTGCCTTTGTTTCCGGAGAAGCTCTTCTCTTCTGCGTCTCCTGTGAAGCATAACAAATGATGAGATAGTCCCGAGTCGCTTCGCTTCGGGATGAGATAAAGAAGCTAAGTAAACCTTATGGCGCGCACCTTTGCCGAAGTTTATCGAAAATAAAACAGTTGCTACACATGTAGACAGCAT
>JBBSPS010000119.1:0-12232 GCA_038258655.1 Bacteroidia bacterium | reverse complement strand
CATGATGTTTGTTTTTATAATTATTATATAGTCCAAAGATAATAAAAAAATGATACAAACTAATATTGGTCTATATATTATTTATAATTGGTATAAGTATGTGTTTTTTGAACGGAGGGTTTCAGGAATCGATTTTCTTCTTATGAGAGATCCCCAAGAAATAAGGGATTCTTTTTTTTGTTAGAATGTCGCGAGGAACGAAGTAATCCCTGTTTGATTACTGCATATTGAGATTGCGTCGGTGAAGAACCTCGCAATGAACGTGCTAATTAGATTAAAACGTCATCGCGAGGAATGAAGCGATCTCTGTTTTATTACTGTATACATTGAGATTGCTTACAAAAAATAAAGTTATTGTTTTACAAAAATTTCTTTGCTGTTAGCCAGCCAAATGAAATAAATACCAGCTTGTAAAGACGTAACATCAACCGACAAAAAATTTTGCATTTTATTTATACGTTGAGTTGAAAGTTCCCTGCCTGTAACATCCATAATTCTCAGGGTAGTTTCATCTTGCAATGGTTGAGAAAGTTTTACGTAAAGTACCTGACCCACCGGGTTTGGATAAATGGTTATACCGCTTTTGCTTTGTAAATCTTTAACACCCGATGTTGCCGAAGCGTCAAACTCCCAAAAATCCTTATGGAAACCTGTTGCGCTGTCCGCCCCTGTTCCAAAATATCCCTGGCTGCCAATAGAGAAGCCAACACCGCCTCCCCTGTGTCCTCCCCCAAAATTTGTTTTCGCTGTCCAAACATTTGTTGATTGGTCCCATTCCCAAAAATCATTGTAATATATGCCACCATAACCATTAGTCGCACCGCTAAACCCTGTTCCTATATATCCTTTGGTACCGATTGAAAAGGCAGGAGCAGAACTTCTTACTGATCCTCCAAAAGATGCTCTTACCGTCCAAGTATTTGCCAATGGGTCAAATTCCCAGAAATCGTTCTCGTTAGTAGAACCCGATGCCAATCCGCATCCAACATATCCTTTTGCACCAATAGAAAAAGCCGATAAATTTTCTCTTCCCAATCCCGGATACGGAGTTTTTGCTGCCCAACTGTCTGTTGAAGGATCATATTCATAACACTCGGTATGGCCTTTTCCTCCAACAATATACCCTTTATTGCCTATAGAAAATCCCACTGATGCGTGTGTACTTATAGGGACGGATGCCTTTACTGTCCAGGCATTAGCTGCAGGGTCAAACTCATAAAAAACTGAATTGTTCGAGTTGAACGAGATGGCATTATTCCCTGTTCCATAGTATCCTTTTGTACCTATTGAAAAGCCCATGGCTTTATATGAATTATCCCCCGGATAGCTTGTTTTTTGAGTCCAAACATCCGTTGCCTGATCCCACTCCCATACTGTCAAATTAGTTCCTCCGCATACTATATATCCTTTTGTACCAATTGAAAAGCCAACCCCGCCGTAATCTACCGGCCCTCCATAATCTGTTTTTTGGGTCCATACACCTTGTGCAAAAGATAAGTATGTGACTGAAGTAAAGACTAATAAGGTAAATAATTTTAATTTCATTTGTTTTGTTTTTATATCAATTGGTTTTTAAAAATAGCTTTTATGTAACGTGTTTACCTTAAATATATTGTTGAGTGATAAATAATGATTAAATGCCATCGGTTTATGCAAAAAATAAATGTACGCTT
The DNA here is from genome assembly GCA_038258655.1 of Bacteroidia bacterium. Classification (GTDB taxonomy): domain Bacteria; phylum Bacteroidota; class Bacteroidia; order 2-12-FULL-35-15; family 2-12-FULL-35-15; genus 2-12-FULL-35-15. Next base: position 10,559 of record JBBSPS010000119.1, on the reverse strand, counting down.
TATTAATTGATCGCGTTTAGATAACCTGACTTTCTTCTCACAGCGACTGGTAGTGGTGTTTTGCATTTCATGGTTACATTTATTGATTTTCCACGAGAGTATGATTCTACATATTCAAGATTAATAAGGTATTTATTATGTACGCGATAAAAGCCGTTCTTATGAAGCATTTTGTCAAAATGCTTCAGTATTTTTGTTGAAACTATTTTACTGCCGTTAGATAATAAAATGTTTGTGCTGTTTCCGCTTGCTTCAAACCATTTTACAGTGCTGGCTTCAATCAGGATAGTACGGTTTAGTTCTTCGATTGGTATTTTCATTTATTATTTTTTTTTGCGTTGTTATTTTTATTTTATTATTCATGTTATTCATTGCAACGTTTGATTAACAAGATTTAAAACTTAGGAATGTGCTGTTTAAATTTTTACCAAAAAACTGGCATAATACAAAATTGAAGGTTAAAAAACATATAACCGTGGACAAATACATCCGAAATTCGACTCGGTGTAAATAATTGAAAATCAGTAGATTACTATTTTTTGCTTCTTTTGATATCCGTTTTTTTTACTGCAATATATTTTTATCAACGAGCTTAAAAAAGCAATGTTCAAATAGGTTGATTTAAATTTAGCACGTCATCGCGAGTTCTGCGTTGAAGCAGAAACTGGAAGCGATCTGCTTTTACTTACCTCCCCACGCTCAAATTGCTACATTACGCTGCCCTTCATTCGCATTGACGCACGGATGGCAGAAGAAATATGGCAATCATTACAACTATTGCACATATCATTACAATGATTGCAGCAGTATTTACTGAAACAGCAGCAATGTTTGTAATCATTGCGGCAATCATTGTAAACATTGTAGCAATGATTACAAACATTGCGTATATCATTGTAATGATTGCCAGTGTCTTTACAATCATTGATGCAATGTTGACTGAAACAGCAGCAATGTTTGTAATCATTGCATCAATCATTGTGAACATTGCAGCAATGTTTACAAACATTGCGTATATCATTGTAATGATTGCATGTGTGTTTGTAATGATTGATGCAATGTTGACTGAAACAGCAGCAATGTTTGTAATGATTGCATATTTATTTGTAAACACATACAATATTTACACAATAATCGCCGTTTTCCCTTTGTTAATAGTCTATTTAATGAATCTTTTGTTATGTGTTTTTAAAATAGCCTAACCATTTTAAACAAATAAACCAATCGTTATCACCATGCAATGAGCCTTACAATGCTGATGTAAACCATTAACCACCTGTCCAGTATATGGAAAGAAAAGCCTTGCAACAAGGTATCAGCATTGTACAGGTTAAAACAATAGATCTATGAAAAGGAGAATCAGATTAGGACTGTCCAGGATGTCAGTGCCTAAAAAGATTACGGAATCCCGTCATTATATTACCAGTTTAACGGGTAACCTTAATTTTCCTGCTCCACTGCCTGCATTAGCAGGTATCACTACGGCTATTAACAACCTTGAGGCGGCATACAATGTTTCCTTAACAAAGGGTACTGGGCTTAAGTCGGCCAGGGACCTGAAGGAAAACGTACTTGATGCCCTGCTTACGCAATTGGCAGCAAACCTGGAAGCAACTTCCGGCCATGACGAGGCCATGTTACTTACTACAGGTATGCCGCTTGAAAAGCTGCGGGTAGTTACAGTAAGCCCAAATAGGGCTGTTCACGGAAAACTATCGGGACAAGTTGACTTGTTTGCAAAAAGTCCGAAAGGCGGAAGTTGCAAATGGGAAATGTGTGCTGAGCCATTGCCAACACATCCACCAACACCGGGCGGAAATACCTGGGTGTATGTGGGTACGATAAGCAATGGTTCCAAACAAACAGTTAAAGGCCTTACAGCCGGTAAACTGATTTGGTTCCGGGTAACAATAATAAAAGGTAAAGTGGAAGGTGATCCTTCCGACCCTTTTAGCATTATTGTGCTTTAGTTTTTGCTGAATGAAAAAATCCCTGGAGACGTGCTTCGGGGATTTTTGTTTGTTATGTAATGTCGCGTTAGTTAAGTTTAGCACGTCATCGCGAAGGAGTAATGACTTCTTTACGAGTGCTTCTTTGCAATGACGCACAACTTATAACTCATAATTCATCACTTATAACTTTTTTGTACAGCCTTATTTTAATTCCCGCGCACAATCAGATTGCCTCGGTGAAGAACCTCGCAATGCACGAGTGAGTCAGTACGTCGTCGCGAGGAACGAAGGGATCTCTTTTTAATTTCCTCGCACAATCAAATTGTTTCATTCCACTGCGTTACATTCGCAATGGCGCGGGGACCAATTTAATTTGAAAGCGTTAAACGCAAACTAACACCCGCATTGGTATTGGTAGTTGGGAAGGAGGATGATATAACAGGTTTGTTGATAATGCGATCATAGAAGGCGCGAATACTGATACGTTCATTGATCACATAATCGGCGGAAACTTTAATGGATATAATATTTGTTCCACCGGTGGATTGGCTTACCTGCTCTACAATACGCCTGATCACTGTTTGATTTTTCCGGAAGGACAGGTCAACTCTTAGATTCAAATCACTCTTAATAGGTTTGCCTTTAATAGCAAGTTTCCCCATTTTCAGGTCACGGATACGGTAGCCTGTACCACCAACAATTTCACGGCCTGCAAGCTCAGTAATGGTATTACTTGTTATCCCGAGTGATAAACTTCTGTCTTTTTTAAATTCAAAATTCAATAATATACTGTTGTTAAGTGTCATATCTACTTTTATCAGGGGGCTCCATTGCTCTGAAATAGTAATTGTATTGATCAATTTACCCGATAAAAAATTGGGATTTGTTGGAATACTTGATACATCCTCTTTTATAAATGAGCCGCTGCCATCATCTTTAAATAATAAATTAGACGTATAACTACCTACGCTGTATATCGAGCGATAAGCATGACTGACCGTAAACGATTTAAAATATTTTTTTATCAGTTCTATTTTTGAAAAGCCGTCATATGTTACACGCCAATTGGGTTTTGGGACTTTCGGAAATGGGTTTAAACTTATACTGTTAGGATTTTTACCGGAGTATGCCGCTAAAAATGCGGGGATCAATACATCTTGCGATGTGGCATTATAACCTTCGGCAAAGCCATCTATAGAGGTTTGAGAATGCCTGTTTTGCGCCCCCAAACGATTTGATACAGAGGAGCGGTCACTTAAAAATGTTTCAAATGTTTTTTCACCGTCTTTTACAAAGGAGGTGCGATAGGTTAAATACGACATACTGAAATTACCTGTTTCCATTGGCGTTTGATGAACAAAATGATCCACTACGGAATAATCCGGTAAGGTATCATTGGTTCTCCACCTAAAAAATTCACTTCTGCTTCTTGCCTGCGTCCGTGTTCCGGTAAGCTCAATTTTAAGATCAGGCAGTGGTTCCACATTGGCCCTGATACTGAGGTTTTTAGTGTTTGTATTGGTGTAAGGCGTATTGATGGATTGTGTTTTGACAAGCCAATCTTTTTCTATGGCGGTAGTACGAATATCCTTTTGGCTTCCAAAAATAAAACCGGGAGTTGGTCCTGCAAAATTCTGATCCATTCCCATCATATTGGTTGCTTGTTTGTACCCGGGAAGCAATGTTCCTTCTGTAGTTGAATAAGTTACATTCACTGTTTTTATACTCATAATAAGGCGTGCAACGTATTCAAATACCTGATAGGGGTCCTGTTTTTTAGTTGAATCGACCGGTGTTTTACCTTTACTGTTTTTTAATGGTGCGGAAGGGTTTAGAGATTTTGCAGGAGTATTACCCTTATTTTTTTTCTCATTGACTTTTTTAAAATAGGGAAGTTTATTATATAAAGTGATCATATTCATTGTTCCGTTCCATTGTTTATTTTGCGAATTTTGAATGGTATTGCCTAATGAATCAGCATTGAAAGGCGCCCGCTGCCAACCATAGGTAGCTGTATAATTTACAGATGCTGTTACAAAATCCAGCATCGGTAATTTATTAATTGGAATAGTGTATTTTAAACTTGTCTGGTGATTGTATTGTGTGGTTTGGCCAAGGTGAAGAAAATTATTTCGCACTGTATCTTTCTTCTCTTTTGTATCAAGATCGCCTTGAGGCTCTAAAATACGGGCCATGTTGTTCGCGGTAAAATCAAGTGTGAGCCCTTTGGTGATATCATATCTTAAATTATAGCTCCGATTCATGCTAAATGTTTTATTGAATGTAGGAACAATTATCAGGTCGCCACCGGTAGTGTTGCGGTTTTTGGATGTGCTGAAATCACGGTTCACATCAGTTGCAAAACCTATTTTATTTGGATAAGGAAAAAAATTAATATCCTTAACGAGTTGAAAATATTTTGATTGAAACAATTGCACTTTTGCAAACGGTTTAATATTTTTTGGTGTAGGGGCAAAATTATATGTTAATCCGCCACGGTAATTCCTGGTTGTATTATATTCAATATTTACATTTCGATGAAATAATTCATTATAGGAATAGGATGCGGCCCAGTTCTCTACGTCATATATATGACTCTTTTTAGCACCTTTTCCTTTATCTTTTTTTACATTGGTAAAGTTGATACCCTTGCGTTTGGTATAATCCTGTGTAACATATTTTATTGAATCCCTGGCAGGTTTTGGAATGGTGGCATCTTTTAATGTAGGCACTAATAAAATATCAGGATCGAGCGGGTTGTATTGGGGTGTAATAAATGTTTCGGAATAGCCCACATACATTGGGATATGGACATTGTATTCCTGGGGTAAAAATTTTGACAGTTCTAAACTGGATGAAAAATCATATTGTTTCATTGTTTCTCTTCTGCGTTCAGATACTTTATTTTCAATGCTTCCGAAACCGGGAGTGTACATATTACCGGATAATGACATGGTACCAAAATCGGCCAATTTAGCTGTAACACGTGCGTTAGCGGCCCAACCGCCTTTTTCGTCAAAATCGCTTAAACGTAATTCGTTTACCCACACCTGCCCGCATTTTGGTAAGCCGTCATCATCTCCTCCGGGGCCTCCTCTTTTAGGGTTTCTTATTCCTATCATTATTGTTTTAACGGCGCTTAAATTGGGGTTTCCTTTCACTGTAATGATCCGGTTACCATCAGTATCAATAAACTCTTTGGTAAGCGAAGCGCCACCGCCATTTAACAAAGCGATGTTTCGTTTTTGTTTGGCCGATTGCAATTTTGCGAATTCCAATATCATTGAATTAGCCTCGGGCCATACTTTATATTGGTCATCGGCATTGCCGCCATTATAGCTTCCGGCAGGCGTTACCTGTAACGGAATTGCATACTCATAATAATTATCGGTATAATCTGTTCCTAAACGGATAAAAACCTGCAGCTCATTGTTCCTAAGTACATCACTTGCATTTGCTGATCCTTCGGCATGCACATACATTTTTAATGTTTTGTAGGAACGTACATCCAGAGATGTATTCTTATATGCAGCGCGTGATTTACCATCCTCTAAATTACAAATGGTAAGTGACATAGCTTGTTCATTTAGTTTGATCAAATTCGCGGATGCCACATTAATTTCCCGATCAATACCGGGAGGCAATACATAATTTACAGGTTGTTTGCTTCCATTCTCTTCGATGTTCACTGCAGCAACATCGAACAGTGTCCCTGCATCATCATTGGGTATATATAAGCCGGGCTGTACTAAATCAAAACCGTATTTACGCCATTCGGCACGTACCAACTCTAATCGTGCAAAACGAAGAATAATAGGTTTGTCCACATTTTTCATGAACATACGGATAAAACGTATGGATTGAAAATTGTCAATACTTCCTACTTTTGCTTCCGGTGATTTAATAGGAATTTTAAATTGGTACCATTTAATTGGTTTTGACGTACCATTTTTAATAGTTTGCCCGGTTGTGGAATAAATATTAGTAATGTAATTATTGCCTACACCTCCTGCAAAATCGGCGGGTTTAAGGCTAATGTGATATTGAAAATAACTTTCAACAGTACTTAAATTATTATCGTGATTGATATCTTCTACATTAGGTAATGTAGTTGCTGAAGTAGAGTACGATTCAGGAGATTGGGTAGTAGTAGGTGAATTGCCTTCCATTCCATTAAATTTTTTGTAGCGGTCCAGTGTATTTAATTTTGCGTTGTCATAATCAGTACCTCTGAAATAGTGAAAATTATCTGCAGATGGATCGGTAGAAACGTTGGCAAGTTGTGCAGGAGTTAAGGTGTTTAAATAATTAGCAAAAAAACTTTGCTCCGTTGTGGTGCTTAATCCATCTAAGCCTATATCCTGAAAAGGCCTGTCCCCTTCGCTGCTGTTAAACGCGTTTACCAATGGCTGTACGGCCGGAACTATTCCCCAAGCCGTTGTATCGGTAGGTACATTTTGTCCGTTATTTTGTGCCTGCGTACTTGGTGCAGGCAAAGCATTTTCAGCGCTTTTATAGGAATCACGCAAAATATCTTCGGAAATATTTCCAATATTAAAATACAGGTCGCCGCTTGTATTTGGCCCTGAGGGGTTCAATTTAATGTTATCCGAATTAAAAGGGTCCATCACCCAAAACTGGATGTATTCAATATTAGCAGCTTCAAAATCATTTGTTTGAATAGCGCGCATAATACCTCCCCAACGAGTTTCGGGGTTATTCAAATTACCATTTGCATCTAACCCTTTTGATACAGCCGTGCCGCCATTTTTATCATAATTGTACTGCCCCCGTTCAGTCGGATAATAAGCCAGGTCAAATGTTGGAATGTTTATGGGTTGGCCGTTTGGCGATTGTTTATTGGGGAATACTTCTGTTTCGGGCACTTCACGCATAAAGTTATTCGACATCATATCAGCGTCAATATTGGGTGGAGTTAAATTAATTGTTTGCCTCAGGAACAAAGGATCCATAACATACCAAGCTAATTTAGCGCGGTTATAACCGTATGGTAAACTATCATAACCTCCTTCAGGGAACCCTGAAGTAGTTTGTCCCTGCGGCGTACTTGCAAGCGACCATGCGCCGGCGGCACGCAGGTCAATGGTAGATTGACTTCCTTCAAAATCATCAATATACGAATTGCCACTTTTGCTGATGGCTTTACTGTGGCCGGGAATAAGATAAGCATACTCCGCGGAGGAGGTAATGGTACTCATTTCCTTGGTTTCAATAAATGGTATCTTATCTATCATACGGGTAAGAAAAGGAGCTTCCGTTCTATAGTTACCATCTAAGCCCCAAATGGTATTGGATACAGGCTCATCACCAATGTTTACTTTTTTGGTAATTGGGCGTTCGGTGAGGTTCATGATAGTACCACCGATATTAAAATCTTTATTTATCCGATAGTCGAGATGCGCTCCCATTAAGGTTTTTGCCTGTATAGCAAAGAGGGCATTGCTCTCCAATGAAATTTTAATTGGTGTGCCTGAATTTAAAATTCCTTCATTAATGATTTTCACACGCCCTAATGTATAATCAACCGTATAATCCACATTTTCGGTAAGGTTTACTCCGCCCGCTGTAACGGTTACGGAGCCTTGCGGAACGTTGGGCGCGTTTAATGAGATTTCGGAACTGGAAGAAGATTGATACTGGCCCTTTAATTTAAAACGGTTGAGGCTCGGAAACTGCTGTGCGCCTGTTTTGGTGGAATCATATAGTTGATCAAATACATAACTGTTCGCTAATAATGGATCATTGGTGAACTTGGTCCGTAAATAATCACCAAAAGGTTCTACCACGGGGAATATAACACGGCCATTGTTTGCGTTTATTGTTATGCCATCAATAAAATCGAAAACCCCATCCGGAATTTTATCATTTTGCTGATTAAGCCTGTCTAAACTTAGTACTTGGATTAGTGGTTTGGCGGTAATTAGCGGTTCGGTTGTTATCGGTAAATAATTTATATCTGTACCTGTTTGCGAGTTGGTATAAAATATATCCAGCTTAAAATCTTTAGGATTAATTTGGTAAGAACCAATGGAATAAACATTTTTCATCATCAGGTCCCACATAGGCTGATGTGTATTGGGAATAGTGCTTTTCAGCATTTTTAAAAACAACGCGCTTGGTGAAGAAATGCCTCCATCAGAAAATTCACCAACATTATATACTTGGCCATTAGCCGTGTATTGATAAGCAACGGCAAGTACCTGATCAGGGTTTAATTGTTGGTTCAATGAAATAAAACCAAGTCTTGCATTCAACGTATATTCTGATGGTTGCAATTTTCGCGCATTCATCAATTCATAGTTGATAGTTTGTTTCAAGGTGTTACCGGGAAGCGAGTTAATCGTATTAATGGAAGTATTAATAGCCCGTATAGCAATCGTTTTAGTTGGATCAGTCATAGTTGGATATAAACTGTTTTGATCATTATATGGTAATTTATCCGGTTTTAAATCGATAATAAAACTTTGTTGGTCAATAGGAATATGAGGATTTGGCAGGGAACCAATATCTTCCCCTAATTCAGAAAACGCAAGTGCACTACGAATATCATTGGTTCCGGCGGTGCTGTTTGATACCCATACTTCTATACGATTAACACTGATACCTGAATTCACAAAAGGCAAACCTGCCAATGCTGTATTGAATTGATCACGGAAATATTGTGAAAGAAAAAAATGTTTGTTGCCTTCATACGCATCGCCCAACACCTCAAAACGGCTTACCTGCGCACCACCTGGGGCAACGTTCACTTCCGATTTTTTACCTTTTTGCTGTGATAATATACCGGTAACTGTTAAGCGGCCAAACTGCAATTGCGTTTTAATACCAAATAATGTTTGACTGCCTGTAATTAATGAACCTGTCAAGGGCAAACTAACATTACCGGCTTCTATCTTTTTAATGATTTCATCTTCATAACCGGTATATTCCAATTTCATTTGATTCTCGAAATCAAAAGTGGCTTCTGTATTATAGCTGGTGGTAAGTTTTAATTTATCGCCAATTTTTCCAATAACATTCAGCTGAATTTTTTCATTGAAATCGAATGTCTTTATTTTACGCTGTTTTACAGGCAATGCGGGGTTGTCGGTTTTTGTTCCGTTATAAGCGAATATTAATTCGGCGGAACCATTTGGACGAATATCAACAGTATTCCCACCAAATATCCTGTCAAAAATTTCACCACCTACTTGTAATTTTGGGATCACAGCTTTGTTTTGGTTATTTTTTGATTCGGCATGTGAACGGGCATTCCAATAATTTTTCACTTGTTTGTGAAACATGTAATTTTGGTACTCTTCACTCTCCATGTAAGTTGGCGGACGATAATCCAATCCTCCCATCTTTTGATTGATCTCATAATTTCCGGTTATAGGATTGTACACTATATTGGTATTGACATTGGAAGGATTGTTTAATTTCAAACCTCCGGAATTAGGATAGTTTAAAGGGTCTCCGGTTGACTGGTCTTTAAATTCATAAGGTAATATAACGGGAGTTATGGGAGTATCGATGGCGACAAGAGGTTGATCATTTTCAGTACTCGCTACATGATCAAAGGAACTTACTTTTGCGTCAGAACCTACAATTACAGACAGTAATGTCGCTGAAATGCCTCCTACAACTATATATTTTGTAATTGATTTTGCCAAGACTGATACAATAGTAATTTAAAGATTTTTAAGTGCAGACTTTATCAACTGCTCTACTGTTTGCCCGGTTCCTTCTACTCTGATAATTTTATCGAGCGCTTTATCAGCCATTAATTTATTGAAGCCTAACATCACAAGGGCAGATAACGCTTCTTCTTTCAAAGTATTGTTTGAAGTGATAAAAAATTCTGATGATACATCCATTTTGCCCATTTTATCTTTCAAATCAACAATAATGCGTTGGGCTGTTTTTTCCCCGATCCCTTTAACACTTTTAATAAGTGCAACATTTGCTGTTACTATTGCCTGTTGTATTTCGGCAGCGCTTAATGATGAAAGCATTAATAACGCACTGGTACCTCCTACACCTGATACTGAAACCAGTTGCCTGAACAGGTTACGTTCGGCAATATCAGCAAAGCCAAAGAAACGCGGCATATCATCACGCACATACAATTGCTCTGTGTATAGTTTACATGTTGAACTGTCACCAATTTTTGTAAAGGTGTTTAATGAGATCTGCATAATGTAACCAACTCCTGATGCATCAATTACAGCATATGTCGGTGTTTTTTCAACTATTTTTCCTTCGATGTGATAAATCATTTGCCCCTCTCCAACTCTCCCCTAAAGGGGAAGAGAGTCTGTGTATAAAAAGTTTATAATTATTGTTTTACTCATTACAAATCAAAGACGTACTATTTCAAAACAGTTGCCTATTTTTTTCCTCCAAACAACTCCTCCCCTTTATGGGAGGCCGAGAGGGGCATTTACTTTTTCGCTTGTGCATCTACAACCGCGATTGTTATCATGTTTACAATTTCACGCACGGAACTTCCTAATTGCAAAATGTGAACGGGTTTTTTCATCCCGATCAAAACTGGTCCGATCGCTTCTGCGCTAGCCATTTCCTGAATTAATTTATACGCAATAT
>JBBSPS010000118.1:0-12374 GCA_038258655.1 Bacteroidia bacterium | reverse complement strand
GAGGCTGAATTATCAACCTCTGTATACGCTATCGGATTAAGCTATTCCTTGTTGAGTTGCTCTCCAGCATTGCTCAACTCCGCTTCGCTTAATATTGCAAATTTAATAAATCTAAATAGCACAGTTTAATTTACACTCCCGACGAAACCGAAAAAAACACATTTATTAACTCCCTACAGTTGGAATAACTGACACTAATAGCCTAATACAAATCCTGGGTTTCAATCAGATCTAATATTTGATTCGTATTATTTATTTTAATTTTTTTCTGAGGCACGGGAATATTTCCATTTCCTATATGTGTACCGGTATTACCAATATCATTGTTATTAATATCAACAGCATTATACATCGCATAATTATTGTAAATAGATTTTGTTTTTCCAAACCTTACCACTACTCCAATATTTAAAAAAATACTTGGTTTAATTCTTTGCTTGTAATAATTACCATAAGCCATGAAATTACTTGTGGCAGTGGCTGAAGAGGAGAATGAAATATAATTTTGTGTTGTGAACCCGGTACTTAAATAAGCGCTAAAATATTTTGAAGGTAAAATATCCATTCGCCAGCCGGACAAAAATTCATTTCTTCCAAAAAATAATTTTTTATTATCATTCAAATTACCTACTTGTATGGAGTCTGTATTGGCGAAAGAATACAGCCCTCCCTGAACCTTTGTGTAAAAACTTGAGCGTACATATTTTCCTATAGGAAAATTCAACGAAGCTCCTCGGGGAAATTGAACACTGAAATTTACTTTATCTAATTTACCTACACGTATTCCAACGTAAGGAAAATTAAAACGATTGCCCCATAAAAATGAGCGCGTGAAACCTGCTCTAAAACAAAAATATTCATTCGCAGAATAGTTGTATACAAAAGTGCTTGCCAGCCTGTAAGTACGCGTATAGGCAAATCCATTATCCTGAGTAACAAATGGCGCTATATCAACAAAGAAAATACTTTTTTTACCATTATTATAAACTCCTCTAACGCCTAACGAAGTTTTCGATAATTGATGTTCTGAAATTCCTCCGAATTTAAGATTCAGCTTAGTATAACCCCCTGTAAGCAAAAAATGTATGTTGGATATTTTCGTGCTGTCCTTATTGTAAATATCTTTCGTAATAACAGGTATATTAAATCCTGCCGAAAATTGAGAAACTTGAAATGAATTTAATTTTTTTGATACCTGATTTACAGCATGTGTTATCTGATTTATCGTATCCAGTTTCCGTTCACCTGTTGAGTAAATATCTGCGTAAATGGTATTACTGAAATAATGTTTGGGAGGACGAACAACCTTCGTGTTCTTAGTGCTATCAGCATCCGTAAATGCCAAAAGCCTTGTAAAAAAAAATACAAAGCTTAAGGTTATATAATAATTAGAGTGGCGTTTTTTCAAACTCTTAATTCTCTTTTATCGATTTTATTAATTCTTTTTTAAAATCATCATCCGCTCTTCGAACTGCGGCTACCTTCTTAAGAGGTAAGATCTTTTTAAACTTATCATAATACTCTTTGTAGATCTCGTATTCCTTTTGTTTCAATAACAGCTCAGCATTCAAATATGCTTCCGCTTCTTTGTCGGTTGCAAAATCATAATTGGTGTTAGCATTGTATTGCAACCTGAATGTTTTCCTGTTTGCATCCTGCTTGTCATTCATTTCATTGTAAAGGGGCCAGAATGCTTGTGATTCCTGCGGTGTAAAATTCACTTTCTTAGCGATAAAAGATGCTCTTAACGCGTCTATTTTTTCGCGTTTTGAATCACCGGGTTGCGCAAAAGCAATAACGGACGAGCACATTAAACATGCGATTACAAATGTATATTTTAATTTACTTATCATTTTATTTTTGCGTGTACTGAATCTGTATTAGTTGTTACAATTGAATCCTTTGTTTCTGATAACTGTTTTCCTAGTTCATCAACATTTACCAGATCATATAAATTTTCATCGTCAAGATTTTGAATTGTGTGTTCATTTAATAATTCTTTTCTTTCCAAACAAGCAAGTGTTTTGCAATCTCCTGAATCGATGGGCGTTGTAACTGTAGTTGGTTTATTGAAATAGAAAAACATTCCGATCCCAACTATCAAAACAATGCTGTATGCAAAAGCCATTTTAGGTTTAAATAGTAAACCCAATACCTGTTCAACTATTGAAACTTTTTCCCCCTTACTTGAATGATAACGCTCTTTTACTTTGTCGGCAACGGTATCAAAATAATCCGGGCCAACCGCAAAAACGTTTTGTTTCTTCAATTCAGAAAGTGTGGCAAACTCTTTCATCTCATCAGCTACTTCTATTTGTTTTAAAACTTTTGCGCTTAACGCATCCAAATAGTCTTCTGTTAAAGGTTTTAATTCCGGTTTAGGAACATTCGCCAATGCATTGAATGCTGCCAGTTCATAGCGGTATTCCAGTAAATTTTCGTTCTTAATAAAATAATTTTCAGGAACAACAAAATACCCCCTCTCCCTTGCAGAGGTTTGAGGTGAGGTGATCGCAAACAATGTTGCATATTGTTTTAACTCCTCCTCTACTTCTATTTTATTGATCACTTTATCTGCCAATGATTCAAAATAACCTTCGGGCAATACAAAAGGATTCTTCTTGTCCTTACCGAACAAAAAGTTTTCTTCCTCCGATTGGTTAGTGTGATTTGTTGTCATTTTTATCTGTTTTTATATAACGCTGATGTGACTGATTTTTATCTGTCTTATCTGCGTTCCGTTTTTATTTAATGTTTCAATAAATGATCTTCTACTTTTTTAGCTGCATGATGATACGATGCCTTCAGCGCCCCTTCCGAAGTTTCCAGTATTTCCGACATTTCCGCATAAGGCGTTTCATCATAATACCGCATATTAAATACTATCCGTTGTTTTTCCGGCAATGTTAAAATCGCTTTCTGCAATTTCATTTGAATCTCATCCCCTTTAAAGAAGGGATCACTTTCCAATGTTGAAACCAATTGATGTTCTATTGAATCGAGCGAAGTTAAATTAGCCCGTTTTTTTTGTCTTAAAAAAGTGATTGATTCATTAGTAGCAACTCTATAAAGCCATGTATATAATTTTGATTCTTCTTTAAATTTGCTCATCCCTTTCCATGCTTTGATAAATGTATTTTGCAAAACATCATCTGTATCATCATGATCAATTACTATTTTTCGGATATGCCAATACAATTTCTGCTGATATTTTTTGATCATATAATGTATCGACATGTTACGAGTTTCCTCGTTCCTGAACATATCCATTATTTCCTGATCCGTATGATGTTGCATATTGTTTGCGGTTTGACGACGGCAAATTAACAAAGTTTAATGGAATAGGGAATATTTAAGGTTAGAAGGATATTGGTGTGAAAGACTTTACATTATTGATTAAATCGTTTTTTTCTCCATTTCTATCAACCTCAATTTGGTTACAGAAAGCTTAATTCTCCGAATGAACATTTGTGGTAAAAAGCCCGTCCATCGGAAATCTGCAAAACGTTAAACAAAAAAACGAAGCAGTAAAAATTACTGCTTCGTTTTTTATAAATGAGATTGCTTCTCCCGCAATACTGCGGGATCGCAATGACGTATTACAATTTCGCTTTTATTTCCACCATTTCATAGCCTTCAATAATATCACCAACTTTAATATCATTAAAGCCATTAATATTCAATCCACACTCAAAACTTTTATTTACCTCTTTAACGTCATCTTTAAAGCGTTTTAACGAGCCCAATTCACCTGAGTGGAGTACAATGCCATCGCGTATAACTCTCACCTTTGTATTGCGTGTAACCTTGCCATCTAATACATAACATCCGGCAATGTTTCCCACTTTGGTAATATTAAATACTTCACGTATCTCGATATTACAAACAATTTTTTCTTCAAACTCAGGAGCCAACATACCTTCCATGGCGGCTTTAATTTCATTGATCGCATCGTAAATGATGGAATACAAACGAATATCAATTTGTTCTGTTTCCGCTAATTTACGCGCACCGCCTGATGGACGTACCTGAAAACCAACGATGATGGCGTTGGATGCGGATGCTAATAATACATCGGATTCACTGATAGCCCCAACGGATTTATGAATAATTTTTACCTGAACTTTTTCAGTAGAAAGTTTTTGCAAGGAATCGGCCAAAGCTTCCACAGAACCGTCCACGTCACCTTTCACAATCACGTTCAGTTCCCTGAAATCGCCTATTGCCAAGCGTCTTCCAATCTCATCAAGGGTAATATGTTTTTGTGTACGGATACCTTGTTCACGTTGTAATTGTAAGCGTTTTGCAGCAATTTCACGCGCTTCACGTTCATCACTCATTACATGGAATTTATCCCCCGCTTGAGGCGCACCACTTAAACCAAGCAATATTACAGGCATTGCAGGCCCTGCTTCATTCACTACTTGTCCTCGCTCATTGTGCAATGCTTTTACTTTACCGCTGAAACAGCCTGCTAATAAAATATCTCCAACACGTAATGTTCCTGCATCAACAAGTATTGTACTTACATACCCCCGGCCTTTGTCAAGCTCCGACTCAATTACAGTTCCTGTGGCATTCTTATTCGGATTTGCTTTCAAATTAAGCATCTCTGCTTCAAGCAATACTTTATCCAATAATTCATCAATGTTCAAGCCTTTTTTAGCTGATATCTCCTGGCACTGAACTTTTCCCCCCCACTCTTCTACCAATATATTCAGTTGTGATAATGCTTCACGGATTTTATCCGGATTTGCTCCCGGTTTATCAATTTTATTAATTGCAATAACTATTGGAACACCTGCGGCTTGCGCATGATTGATCGCTTCCACCGTTTGAGGCATCACGCTATCGTCTGCCGCAACCACAATAATAGCGATATCCGTTACCTGTGCACCACGTGCACGCATCGCTGTAAACGCTTCGTGGCCGGGAGTATCAAGGAAAGTGATTGTTTTTTCATTTTCCAGTTTCACATTGTATGCTCCGATATGTTGAGTGATACCACCCGCTTCTCCTGCAATTACATTCGCTTTACGGATGTAATCGAGTAACGATGTTTTACCATGGTCAACGTGTCCCATCACAGTTACAATAGGCGAACGTGATAACAATTGCTCTTCTGTATCTTCATCTTCTTTGATCGCTTCCTGCACTTCCACACTAACGAATTCCAGTTGGTATCCAAACTCCTCCGCAACAATGGCAATGGTTTCAGCATCCAATCGTTGATTGATGGATACGAACATACCGAGGCTCATACACGTAGAAATAATTTCATTTACAGGTACGCTCATCATTTGTGCCAGCTGATTCGCAGATACAAACTCGGTAACTTTAATTACCTTCTTTTCTGCTTCTTGCTGATCAGCTGCTTCCTGAATTCGTTCGCTTACTAATTCACGTTTTGATTTACGATGTTTTGATGCTTTCGATTTTCCTGCACCACTTAAACGGGCAAGAGTTTCTTTAATTTGCGCCTGAATTTGATCAGGGGTTAATTCTACTTTTGGCCCGCGTTGAAATTTTCCTTTATAACTACCTCCACCATTACCGGGGCCATATCTAGGCTTCCCTGATGGCCCAACAGTTCCCGGAGCGCTCGTAGCTCCTGGAGTGCCGGAAGTACCGGGTTTCTGTGATGGGTCCCAAGTATCGCCCAATGTAGCACCACCAAAACCTTTTCTAATACGTTTACGTTTTTTCTTTTTGTCTTTATCAGTTGATGCCGAAGAAGATGCCACCGGTTTTTTACGTTCTTCTTTTATGGGCAAATCTATTTTGCCCATAATTTTTGGTCCCTCTAATTTTTCTATTTTAGTTTCATAAAAATCTTCCTGTGGCGACTCTGTTACCGGCTCAACTATTGGTGTTTCTTCAATTTCTGCTGCCGCCTCATTTATTATTTCTTCTTCTCCGTCCGCTCCTTTTTTAGTTTTGACTTTTCCCTTTGTAGTTTTTGTTTTTTTATCCTCTTCCTTTTCGGCTTTTGTTTTTTTGGCGGGTTTTGTTTTACTGTTAAGCGCTTCCAGGTCAATTTTAGATACTACCTTAAATTTAACATCCGATTTAATTTCTTCTTTTTCAATTTCGACTTTTACAGCTGGTTTAGCAATTTTTGATGCTGTTTTTTCTTTTTCGGCAGCAGTGGTAGTTTGTACATTTTTAATAATGATATCTTCCTCTTCCTCTTTCTTTTTTGCTTCCGGTTTTTTAGAATTTTCATCTAAATAAATGCTTTCTTTTTTATCTCGTGCACCCGAAGTAACCTGCTTTGCTTCTTCTTTAGCAGCTTTCTCCGATTGGTATTCCTTAGATAGAAGCAAATACACTTCATCGGTAATTTTTGCCATTGGATTGTTCTCAATCGCATGGCCCTTACCTTTCAGAAAGTCCGTGATAGTAGAAATACTTACATTTAATTCCTTAGCTACTTTGCTTAATCGTTGTACTTTATTGTCTGGCATATATTTGTTTAAAAAAGTTTACGTTATACGTTATGAGTTATAAGTTGATGGCAATACTAATCACTATAGTAGGTTAACCTACTCGCAACTTATAACTCATAACTTATAATTTTTTATTCAAACTCTGATTGTAAAATTTGTTTTATTTCATTTACTGTTACTTCTTCCAGGTCGGTACGTTTTACAAGCTCTTCCGTTGATAATTCTAACACGCTTTTTGCTGTATCACAACCAATATTTTTAAGCTCATCCAAAATCCAGCTTTCTATTTCATCTGCGAATTCTTCCAAGTCTACATCCTCTGTATCTATATCTGTATCTCGGTAAACATCAATTTCATAACCGGTCAATTTACCTGCCAGTTTAATATTATGTCCGCCTTTACCAATTGCCAATGATACCTGGTCTGGTTTTAAAAACACTTCAGCACGTTTGGTTTCATCATCTATTTTTACAGATGTGATCTTAGCAGGACTTAATGAACGTGTAATAAACAATGTTGGATTGCTTGTAAAATTGATCACATCAATATTTTCATTGCGTAATTCACGAACAATACCATGTATACGGGAACCTTTCATACCAACACAAGCGCCAACAGGATCAATTCTGTCATCATACGATTCTACAGCCACTTTCGCTCTTTCACCCGGTTCACGAACAATTTTTTTAATGGTGATCAATCCGTCAAAAACTTCGGGCACTTCCAGTTCAAATAAACGCTCAAGAAATGCTGTAGACGTACGTGATAAAATAATAACAGGTGAATTATTTTTCATATCAACACGTTGCACAACAGCACGTATTGTATCTCCTTTTTTAAAAAAGTCGGATGGAATTTGTTCTGATTTTGGCAAGATCAATTCATTGCCATCTTCATCTAAAATAAGTAATTCTTTTTTCCATATCTGGTAAACTTCACCTGACATGATCTCTCCTACTTTTTCTTTGTATTTTTTATACAAACTATCTTTCTCCAATTCTATGATCTTTGATACCAAGTTCTGGCGAACAGCAAGTACAGCACGCCTTCCAAAGTCTTCCAATTTAACCGGTGTGGTGATCTCTTCTCCAATTTCCAAATCGACATCTATTTTTTTAGCGGGACTTAATCCAATGTGTTTTGCTTCATCATAATCAAAGCTGTCTTCGGCAAATTCGTCATCCACTACCTCGCGATTGTGCCATATCTCAATATCGCCCCTGTCGGGGTTTACGATGATATCAAAATTTTCATCGGAGCCATATTTTTTTAATAACATACTACGAAACACATCTTCAATGATGCTCATAAGTGTTGCTCTGTCGATGTTTTTTACGTCTTTGAATTCTGAGAACGATTCAATTAAATTAATACTTTCCATTTTTTTAATTATTTAAAATGATATAACAATTTTAGTTTGTTTGATTTGATTAAATGTTAATTTGATATTATTTATTATTGTTTGTTTTGCTTTTTTATTTTCTTCTCTTTCCTTACTTTTGGTTTCCAATACAATTCCTTCATCTGTTACGGAAAGCAGTTTCCCAATTACTTTTTTATTTTCTTTAGTAAGAACTTCTACTTGTTTCCCAATGTTTTTCTTATACTGCCGAATTATTTTAAACGGTTCTGTTAGCCCCGGCGACATTACATTAAGTTCAAAATCTTCGGTTTCTCTATCCAACTCCGATTCAATATGCCGACTCATTGCTACACAATCACTGATAGAAATCCCTGCATCATTATCCAACAATATGGTAATATTATTACCCGGACTTATCCTTATATCAACAATAAAATTAGCACTTTCAGCTATTTTTTCTTCCGCCGATTTTTTTATTTTTTCTATGGTGATCATCGTTGTACTCACAAAAGAAAGAGGGGACAAAAGTCCCCTCTTTCTTAAATCATTTCATTTTGTGAGTACAAATGTAAAGCGTTTTTTCTGATTTACCAAATTTATTTGGGGCAACTTATTAGAGATCTTTTACGTCTATAATATACGTGAAGAATAATAATATTGAGATAACACCGTTTTTAAACAACTCTTTTTTCATCTTTTTCGTCGTAAAAAAATATGAAATCAACCGCTATCGGTTAATAAAAAATAAGCGGTATTAAAAATATAACAAAAATAAATCGTTTTTTTGTAGTATAATTAAGCCGAGTATATCGTTGTTAAAATATATTTCATCTAAATATTAAAATTATGAAAACTTCAATTAAAAAGATAATCAATAGTGTGGAGCGAATTAGGAGGTGTCGGGTTTTGCTTTTCTTATTTTTTGCATTCTCCGTTTCTAAGTGTATTGCGATGGAAGATTCCAGTATTGTTACACAACCGGATTCCAGTATTGTTTCACAAGGAAATGAGCCTTCCATACAAAACATGAAAAAAACGGGGTCTGCTGTGACCGAGGAAGTAAAAAAAATGAAAGAAAAGCAAGCTCGTGAAGAGATATTGAGCTATGTATATATGATTTTAGGCTTTGGGCTTGTATTTGCAGGCGCTTGGTTTTTAACTGTCCAGTCAAGAAAAAGAAGAGAAAAGTTTGATGAGATCAAACGTCAATATCTTCAAAAGAAAGTGGCAACTCGTGGTTCGAACCACAAGAGGAATTCTAGCCATAGAAAATAACTCTTCGTTTTATAATGCCAGCGAAACAAACAGCTGAACGAAATACTTACAGAAATCAGATTTAAGAAGCGTTCTTCGTTTTTTAGACTACCTAGCTCATATTAAACATAAAACGAAGCCAGTGCTTTAAAAACAGCCCTTTTTATAGGGTTTATTTTTTTTAAGGCTTTTTTCTTATGAAATAGATTTGGCTGGAATATGTTTTTCCTGTTTTAAGTGCTGAAAAATTTGACCTAAAGCCATTCCAAGTTGCAGATATAATATTTAACTTTCCTGTGCGATATTTTTCACTTAACATTGACACATAAAAGGAATCAAAGATCATGGGTAAAATTTTAAAAACTTCTAATCCATGATTCTTAAAAATAAATTCCATGTCCTTGGGAATAAAATGATACAAATGCCTTGGAAGATCATATCCGGCCCAGTTTTCAGCATATATTTCCGCATCTAAAGAACTGCAGTTAGGAACAGCGATAATAATAGTTCCATTTGATTTTATTAATCGCTTTAGCTCTTCAATCCGTTCATTTAATTTAGCTACATGTTCCAACACATGCCACATGGAAATAATATCAAAACTTTCATTTTCCAAGGCTTTAATTTTCGACTCTTCCCTGACATCTAATCCATAATTTACGATTGCCATTTTTCGGGCATTTACATCCGGTTCAATTCCAATAGGATCCCATTTTGATTTTTTACAAATATTTAAGAATTCTCCCGTTCCGCATCCGATATCTAAAATTTTCCCGGTTCTATGATACTTGGAAATAAGCTGCAATTTTTTCAACAACGTGTATTTCCTTACCAATTGATAGGCTGAATTTATAAATCCATTTTTTACATTTGAATGGGAAATATATTCCTTTGATTTATAATATTCTCCCAATTTATTTTCATCTGGACGAGGATTCGTGAATTTAAAACTACAAGAATCACATTGTACAATTTCAAATGTTTCACGTGAAACAGTATGGTCCTTGCAAGTCAAAAAGGGTGTTGTTTTACCTGAATTACAAACCGGGCAATTTGTCAATATTTCCATAAATATTTTTTTTAAATGCTGATTTTTTCATGTTGTTCCACGTGAAACATATTAGGCTTATCTACCTAAATAAACCATTAATATAGATATATCTGAAGGCGTTATGCCAGATATTCTGGAGGCTTGACCAATGGTTCTAGGGCGAATTTTTGTTAGCTTTTCCCGTGCTTCAATAGATAATGATGTTAATCGCTTATAGTCAAAATCATCGTGTAAAACAAGATCTTCAAGCCGAGTTTGTTTGTCTGCCAATTCATGTTCCTTTGAAATATAACCTTCATATTTCATCAAAATTTCAGCTAATTGAATACTCTCCTTATCATATTTTGAAATAAACCCCTTTACCTTCGGAGAGTAGATCGCAAAGTCCGAAATAGCAATTGTTGGACGAGTCAATACTCCGAACATTTTTACCTTTTGGGTAATGGGAGCAGAGCCAATTGCTTCTAAAGCTAGGTTCATTTCTGCTGGATCTATGCTTTCCTTTTTGAAATAATTAATGATCTCATTTGTTTGTTTTTGTTTCAGATGAACCCTATCTAAACGTTCTTTTTTAGCTAATCCTAATTCATACGATTTAGGGGTTAAACGAATATCCGCGTTATCTTGCCTCAACAGAATACGATACTCTGCGCGCGACGTAAACATTCTATAAGGTTCTTCTGTACCTTTCGTAACTAAATCGTCTATTAAAACGCCTATGTACGCTTCAGACCGTTGAAGAATAAATGGTTCTTTACCATTAATTTTGAGATGCGCATTTATTCCGGCTATCAAGCCTTGGCAAGCTGCTTCTTCATATCCTGTTGTTCCATTGATCTGTCCTGCAAAATAAAGATGTTGAACCAATTTTGTTTCCAACGTTAAATTCAATTGCTGAGGCGGGAAATAATCATATTCAATAGCATACCCAGGCCGAAACATTTTAACATTTTCAAAACCTGTAATTTTTTTCAACGCTTTAAATTGAACATCCTCGGGAAGTGAAGTAGAAAAACCATTCACATAAATTTCTATGGTGTTCCAGCCTTCGGGTTCCACAAAAATTTGGTGACGATCTCGTTCTGCGAAACGTGTAATTTTATCTTCAATACTGGGGCAATACCTTGGCCCTAAACCTTTAATTCGGCCAGAAAACATAGGAGATTTTTCAAAACCTGTTCTTAAAATTTCATGAACCTCTTCATTTGTATAAGTAACATAACACGGAATTTGCCCATCAGGGCCATTTGAAAAAGCATCCTTTCTATTTATTTTAAAAGCGAATTGATCGGTGTTTAAATAAGAAAATTTACTTGGATTTTCATCACCATGTTGCACTTCCATTTTTGAATAATCCAATGAACGCCCATCCACGCGGGGAGGAGTTCCTGTTTTCATTCTTCCTGCCTCAAAGCCTAATTGAACCAGTTGCTCCGTTATTCCTGTTGAAGATTTTTCTCCTGCACGACCACCACCATATTGTTTTTCTCCCAAATGGATTAATCCATTTAAAAATGTTCCATTTGTTAAAATAACTGATTTTGCATGTATCTCGATATCCATGCCTGTAATAACACCACACACATTTCCATCCTTCACAACAAGGCTTTTGACCATATCTTGCCAAAAATCAAGATTTGGCGTGGCTTCCAGCATTAAGCGCCATTCCTCCGCAAATTTCCACCTGTCGCTTTGTGCTCTAGGGCTCCACATTGCCGGGCCTTTTGAGCGATTTAGCATTCTAAACTGAACAGCGGTTTTATCCGTGACGATAGCCGAATAACCTCCCAACGCATCAATTTCACGGATGATCTGCCCTTTTCCAATTCCTCCCATTGCCGGATTACAACTCATTTGCGCAATGGTTTGCATATTCATTGTGATCAACAATGTGGATGAACCCATATTTGCAGCGGCAGCAGCAGCTTCACAACCAGCATGGCCGGCTCCAACAACTATTACATCATATTCTTTAAACATTGTACTATGATTTTATTGTTTTCTCAGATCAACCAAAGAGGTAATTTGTATGTAATAGGATGAGGTGCTGAATATAAATAATCCCTATGATAGGGTAGGTCCGGTATCCAGCCAAGTTTATGTTTAGCTATTTTTGTTTTCATATGTATTTTATTTGGTTTTTTATAGTCAATAGTTTTCCATCTTGTATTTAAAACAGGTTAAGAATTGTAAATTTTCATATTCGTGCTTAGGCTTAGTATTACTACGTTTGCTTTGCTACAAGTGTTTGTGCTT
>JBBSPS010000117.1:0-12549 GCA_038258655.1 Bacteroidia bacterium | reverse complement strand
TAATCTTTGCTACTACTCCTTATCGTAGCTACGATTATATCCTTGTGTACATCTATGCCACAACCGATGGAAACTATTTGTTCGTAATGAATCGTTTTTTTCATTGTATAGGTTTTTAGTTTACACAATGCTACGAAAAAATAATAGGTGTTTGTGCGCAACAGCACATGGCTATTTCATGTTATCTAATAATTGAAACACTACCTTTTATTAATTCGCTCTTTTTATCCCGATCTTTAAAAACTATATAAAAATAAGAAGCATCGGGTACGTTTACACCTAACAGGTCTTTTCCATCCCAAGGTAAATGATACAATCCATAATGTTCATATACTTTTTGTCCCCAACGATTATAAACTAACACCAATGCATTTGAAAAATATTGGGAATTACCAATAGACCACGTATCATTATAACCATCAGCATTAGGAGTAAAAAAAAGTTCAGGTACCATTTCACAAGTCATCTCAGGTATTATAACTGTTATAGTTGTATCTTTTGATAATCCATCCGTAACTTTAATTGTATATATGTTTGGTACTAAATCATTCGCTGTTGCTGTTATTTGCCCATCGCTCCATAGATATGTATATGGAGGATTAGTATTTGTAACTTTTACTTTAGCGCTTCCTAATGTAGCATTATTACATGCAGGTGCAGTTATAATGATAGCATTAACAATTTGTGCTGATGCGATCTTACATAGCAACAAAAAAATAAAAAAGCAATATGTATAAATTTGTTTCAAAACTTAATTACATAGTTTAGTAGTTAATTCTTCGGCCATCACACTTCCTTTATCCGCAGCTGTTTTAAGTGTTTCACATGCTTGTGATTTTTCTCCATGTTGATACATAGCCGTTGCCATACTTATGTATGCTTCACGATAGGAGGCATCCAGTTCAATTACTTTTTTATAATCCGCGACAGCGCCATTGTAATCCCCTGAAATATCTTTCCAGTATCCACGGTTATAATAAGCATTGGTATATTTATTATCTATTCCGATAGATTTGTCGAGATCAAAAATAGCCGAAGTATAATCATTCAAATGCCCTTTAGTTAATGCACGGTTATAATAAGCTTTAGCATGATTTGGAATTAATTCTATTGCCCTATTAAAATCTTTAACCGCATCAATATAATACTCCAATTGGGCTTTGGCGATAGCACGTGCGTAAAGTGCATCAAAATAATTTGGATTAATTTTTAAAGCATTGTTTAATTGCTTTATTGCAAGTTTATATTCTCCCAATTTAAAATTAATAGCGCCTTGCAAACAATAAGCGCTATCGTATTTCTCGTTTAGTTGAAGCGCTTTATCGAGGTCCTGCAAAGCGGCAGGATAATCTTTTATGGAATCATTAATGAGGGCGCTGGAATAAAATTCCTGTGCGGAATTTTGTGAAAAAATAATAGCCGTAACAAATAAAAATAAAAATAGAAACGTTGTTTTTTTCATTACTCTTTACTATTTTTTACTGCTGATACCAGAGATCAACAAATAAACGATCTGTGAAAATTTGAGAAATCTGTGATGAATTTTATTTTAGCAATTCCCCCAATGCACTATCGAATAAATCTTTTGCACTTGCAACCGTCCCAAATGATTTGTCATCTATGATCATTTCTTTTCCTTTTACGTCTCCGAGATATTCAAATTCCGCTTTTGAATCCATCATCAGGTCAATGAATTTATCTTCATTTTCTTTTTTAACAGAAACAATCACACGGCTTTGCGCTTCACCAAATAAAAATGCATCTTTACGAACATCTTCATCTGAGCTAATGTCAAAGCCTAATCCATTTGGCATAGCGCTTTCCAATAGGGTAATGAATAAACCGCCATCAGCGCAATCGTGAGCGGATTGAATAATTTTATTTTTGATCAATGTTTTCACCGCTTTCTGTACTTCAAATTCTTCATCTAAGTTGAATGCCGGAGCTGGCGTGTTTTTTATTTTGTGATAAGAGTATAAATATTCTGAGGACGCAATATCATTTTTGGATGACCCAATTAAATAAATAGAATCGCCTTCGTTCTTAAAATTCAATGTCATGCGAGTTGATTTATCTTTCAGTACACCTAACATACCAATTGTTGGCGTAGGAAATACCGGCCCTTCATACGATGATTGATTATAAAAACTCACATTTCCACCTGTTACAGGTGTTTCAAATTTTATACACGCACTGCCCATTCCTTTGATAACATTTATAAATTGCCAATAGACTTCCGGATTGTATGGATTACCAAAATTCAAACAATTAGTGATTGCGGACGGTTCGCCGCCGCTGCAAACAATATTGCGGGCAGCTTCTGAAACAGCTATGGCGCAACCCACTTCCGGATCGGCATTTACATAACGTGCATTACAATCTATTTTTAATGCGATCGCTTTATTCGTTCCTTTGATATTTACAATAGCAGCGTCAGAAGGAGCGTTAGTGCTCATGTTCACGGTTCCAACCATTGAATCGTATTGATTGTATATCCATTGTTTAGATGCGATATTCGGATGGGCAATTAAAAATTCAGCAACTGCTTTCAGGTCTTTTGGCTGTTCAACAGTATCTATGTTGAATTTTTTTGACTCTTTAAAATATGCGGGTTCTTTGTATTCGCGATGATAAACCGGCGCTCCGCCACCTAATACCAAGTCGTGAGCAGGAACATCAGCCACTATTTCATCACCAACATAAAATTTAATACGTTTTGTATCCGTTACTTGTCCTATCAATGCGCAATTCAGGTCCCATTTTTGGAAAATTTTTTCAATTTCTTTTTCTCTTCCTTTTTTCACTACTACCAACATTCGTTCTTGCGATTCGGAAAGTAAAATTTCAAAGGGTTGCATATTCGCCTGACGAGTAGGAACTCTATCCAACCAGATTTCCATCCCATGTTCACCTTTCGCGCTCATTTCGGAAGTAGAGCAGGTGATACCTGCTGCTCCCATGTCCTGCATGCCAATTACAGCGCCTGTTTTTATCACTTCCAATGTTGCTTCCAACAATAATTTTTCCTGAAACGGATCGCCAACTTGCACTGCTGGCAGGTCTTTTGCAGAGTCTTCCGTAATATCCGCCGAAGCAAATGTTGCTCCATGGATCCCATCTTTACCTGTTGCTGAACCCACAATATACACAGGGTTTCCAACACCGTAGGATGTCGCTGAGCATGTTTCACCCGCTTTTACAATTCCCGCACTCATGGCATTTACCAATGGATTTATGTTGTAGCAGTCATCAAAAAATACTTCCCCGCCAACAGTAGGGATACCAAATGCGTTGCCATAATCACCAATTCCTTTTACAACACCTTTTACAAGCCATTTTGTTTTTTCTAATTTAATATCCCCAAAACGCAAGGAGTTTAATTGAGCGATAGGGCGTGCCCCCATTGTAAAAATATCGCGATTGATACCACCAACACCTGTTGCAGCTCCCTGATATGGCTCTAATGCGGAAGGGTGATTGTGCGATTCTATTTTAAACGCACAACCCAAACCATCACCAATATCAACCAATCCGGCGTTTTCCTCACCGGCTTCAGCAAGAATATAAGGCCCTTTTTTGGGTAATTTTTTTAACCAGATAATAGAATTTTTATACGAACAATGCTCACTCCACATCACGGAAAAAATACTTAATTCAGTAAAGTTGGGTGTGCGTCCCAATATGGCAACGATCTTTTCATATTCATCCTGTAATAACCCTAACTTCTTCGCTGTTTCAACGGTGGTTAATTGTTCTTGTATTGCTGCTGACATAATGCTATTTTCGATTTTTAATTGACGGCTTTATCTACAAAATTTTATTATCTATTCCCTAATACTATTGCCTTTTAACTGTATTATAAGAAAACCAAATTTAAGCAAAACCAACCGAATGAAGAGAATATTTTACTTTGAGTTTTCAACAGTTTTTGAATTGTTATATTTGCGAAATATTAAAATGAACAGAACGCTGATGACATTGATTCAACTGGTATTCGCGGATAAACAATCCGTATAAATTTGCTTAATTTGCGTTATTCGTCTGCTCTTTAAATAAAACATGGAAATACTTTTAACCATAACCTACACAGGATTTTTCATCTTTCTCATTTATAGGATGAACTTTTTTGATATGGATGAAATTTCAAAACGTACTATTGCAGGTATTTTTATTCTTAAAATTATTTTCGGGTTACTGTTATGGGCTGTGTACACTTTTTATTATACCGATCGTACCACGGCTGATATTTATAAATATTTTGATGACAGCAAAATTTTATTTGATGCATTAAAAGCAAATCCTTCTGATTATTTTAAAATGCTTACAGGTATTGGTAACAACACTCTTGAATTTCAGCATTATTATGATCAAATGCATTATTGGACAAGAAAAATTGATAGCGGTATTTATAATGACAGTCATACCATAATTCGTTTTAATGCACTGATGCGTTTATTTTCGTTGGGATATTATAATGTACATACAGTATTTATTTGTTTCCTTTCTTTAATAGGTCTTACAGCTATTTATAAAACATTCATCCCTTATTTGCAGGATAAAAAATCAGAATTAACAGTTGCTGTATTTCTTTTGCCATCAGTACTTTTTTGGGGGTCGGGTGTATTGAAAGAAGGATTGATATTTTTTGCATTAGGGTTATTAATTTATTATCTCCATAAATTATTTACACTGAAATCAATTTTAATATGCCTTGTAGCAGCAGCATTATTGGCACTTTCAAAATTTTATGTATGGCTGGCCGTTTTCCCGGGCTTACTTTTTATACTTTGGATAAATAAAAGTGGTAACACAAAAATAATTTTAAAATTTTCTATTGTAATCGTAGTTATTGCAGTTACAGGATTAAATATCGACAGGTTTACATCTATCCAAAATCCACTTGTTACGTTATCTCAAAAACAAATAGAATTTAATATACTGGCAAATGGTAATGCTACCGATGCATTCAACAAACCAATACCGATCGCGAAAAGTGTTATCAGAATTAATACATTAGAACCAACACTTTTATCGTCCATAAAAAATAGTCCGCAAGCATTGGCGAATACAATTTTACGTCCGTTTATGTGGGAATGGAAGTCACCGATGATGTTATTGGCAGGAATGGAAAATGTATTGATACTTATATTTGCAGTGTTTTGTATCATCTTCATAAAACCTCTATCGACGATACGTTGGGAGTACGTTCTTTTGTGTTTATCTTTTGTAGTTATACAATTTTTAATTATTGGCAGCACAACTCCCATATTAGGTGCCATTGCGCGCTATAAAGTTCCGGCATTACCGTTTTTTATGATCGCTTTTTTATTGATGCTTGACAAAGATAAAATCAATTCATTTTCTCCTTTTAAAATAATGGGAGTGAGGTTTAAAATATAAAAAGAAACATCAGAAATTATTTTAATTGTTGTATCCATACGTCCGGATATCCTATTTTATATTTTTTTAATTCATTTAGTGCATCTTCTTTCTTCTCTGATATAGAAACAAAAACATAAAATACTTTTGTGAAATTATTTTGAAAAATTTGCGTACGAGTGTATCCTTTAATAATATTCGCTTGTTTAAATTTGTTTGCATTTTCTTTATTATTATACGACCCTATAACTATATAAAATCCGGGTACTAGGGGTTTGCCATCTTCATCCATAAATTCATCCGCTTCAGAGGTACGCATTAAATTTTCAGTTAAATGTTGGTCAGCATTTTTAGGTGTGGAGTTGGCGGATACTGTGGATTGGAGTTGTTGCACTTCTGAAGTTAAGAGTTCTATTTTAAACTCGTTAGCATCTGATTTTTCTTTTAATTTCGCTATTGTTGAATCCGTCACTACATTTTTAGGCTCTTCTTTTTGAACGGTATTTTCTATCAATTCTTTTTTGTTCGTTCCAAATACATAACCCAATAAAAATTCGGATGACGAACCCATGTAGGATTTGAATTTACTAACCCCGATATCATATGCATATCCTACGCTTAAATTTTTGTAGCGAACTCCTGCGCTAAGAGCCATAGCATAATTACTGTGATACGTTATACCGAACCAACCTATTTTTTTCCAATCCAATACGGCATTAATATCATATTGAACAGGAGCGCCTTCGGCAGCTCTTAGCATGATCAGGGGGTATGCGGTAATTTCTTTTTCTTTTATTATATCAAAAACATATTTTACAGAACCTTGATAATGGCGTGATAAATTAAAATAACTATTATCGCCATTTACGGTTTGATATTTTATTTGATTTCCGATCAGTTGAGGAATACAGAATCCTACTTCCAGTTTTTTCCAAATATAGGCTAAACCAAAATCAGCGCTAAAAACAGTTTTACTTTGTGGTTTTGAGAACAAAAATGGATCATCTGTATCACGAACTACAGCTTTAGAAAAATCTATACGGTTATTTAAAATACCTGCTGATAAGCCAAGAAGAATACTATTGTCGTCATTAATTTTTAACCGGTATGAATAATTCGCAAAAGCTCCCATTCTACTTGTAATATCCGTAGCATCTGAATATAGTTTCATACCTAAACCTATCTTTTTTGCTTCAATCGGCCCATCAAGCGTTAAGTAACTTGTTTGTGGAGAACCTGCAATACCAGTCCATTGCGACCGATGCGTTATAAAAGCATTTGTATTATCGCCCGTGCCTGTATATGCAGGATTAATTACAAACATATTTGTGTAGTATTGGCTGCTGAAAGGCAATTGTTGTGCAAATGCAATTACAGTTGCTGAAATCATTGCCGCTGTTAAAGTTAACTTCTTCATAGAATATATTTTTCTAAATGGATCCGATTATTTTTTTTATTTTTCTTTTAAAATGGTGATAGCGCCCTTGTACAGCTTATCACTGTTTTGAAATTGCACAATATAGTAATAGGTGGCATCAGGTAATTTTTTACCATACGTATTTGTACCATCCCAATTATTATCATATGAATCTGATTGGAAAACTTGTTGTCCTTCACGATTTACAACAATAACTTTTGTATCAGGGTAATTTTCAATATTTTGTATGATCCATCTATCATTGTATCCATCATCGTTTGGTGTCATTAAGTTGGAGATGATCACCTTATAATCGACCAGCACAGTTATTGTAATAGAATCCACATCACTACATCCATTCATATCCGTTCCTGTTAATTGATAAATGGTAGTTTGTGTTGGGCTTGCTGATGGGTTTGGAATATTAACGCCATTTAATCCGGTATTAGGGAGCCATATCCAACTTACTATGCCTACACCTGAAGCGTTTAAATTTTTTGAACTGCCCAGGCTTAATGTAAAATCGTTACCGGCAAAAACCACTGGCTTGGGAAATACTTTCACTGTTTCCACATTAAATGAGGAACAACCGGTAATTGTATCAGTAATAACCAATCCAAAAGTACCTGAAATTTTTACCGTAATGTTTTGCGTTGTATTCGTGTTGCTCCACATATAATCGTATGTGCCGGTAGCGGCAGAAAGAGTTACACTATCACCGGCGCAAAATTGCAATGGCCCGCTTGCGGTTATTGTATTTAATGGTAATGGATTTACAATCACATTTACCATTGCAGTATCTGGGCAACCAAAATTTGATGTGGTCAATAACACTACAGCAAATGTATCCGCTACTGCATACGTATGGGATGGGTTTTTTGATATAGATGAATTATTATCACCAAAATCCCATTGATTAAATTGTATAAACCCTGAACTTATTGTGGATGTATTTACAAATGTTGTTGTATTACCCAAACAAACAGTATCAGCAGTGAAGGAGCCTTGTGGTTTAGGATATATATTGATGATCGCGTAAGAAGATGTATCATTAGGACAAAGGCCACTTGATACAATTGCTCTGTAATAAGTTGTGCCGATCAGGTTTGTATAGGTTTGAGTTGCAGTAGTATTAACCAGGCTTACCCAGGTAGTTCCTCCATTAATGGATGACTCCCAATCTGCAATTGTACCAGTATATCCAGTTAAAGTAAGTGTGCCACCATTTGCTCCCTGGCAGACGGAAGTTGAACCCGATATATTTCCACCAACCGCTAATGGAGTAACAGTTATTTTTGCTGACATGGAAGTATTTCCGTTGCATATACCGCTTTTCACGTAAGCACGATAGAGTGTTGTAATCATCAGGTTACTGTAATTTTGAGTGGTAGTTGTATTTGTAAGTGTAACCCAGGTTGTACCGCCGTCGGATGAAAATTCCCAACGCTGAACAGTTCCGGTAAACCCACTCAATGTTAAGGTTCCATTATTTGCCCCCGCGCAAACTGTATCACTTACTGAAACTATTCCACCAACGGTTGCCGGGTTCACATAAATGATGGCAACGGATGAAGTATCTTTACCACATGCGCCGCTCGTAACGATTGCTCTGAACCAGGTAGTATCAGTTAAATTTGTATATGTGTGAGAAGTAGTTGTATTTGCAATGGTTGTCCAGGATATTCCGCCATCGATCGATGACTCCCAGTTTTGTACTGAACCTACTGCACCAGTTAATTTTAATGTTCCGTTATTGATTGTATCACAAACGGTAGTACTTCCATTAAGTGTACCACCGAAAACAATTGGATCGACAGTAATTTTGACAGTATTAGAAGTGGCGCCGTTACAAACTCCGCTTTTTACAAATACACGATAGGATGTTGTAGATATTAAATTTGAATATGTTTGAGAGGTTGAAGTATTAGCGAGAGTCAACCATGTAACTCCTCCATCTGAAGATGATTCCCAATGCTGAATCGTACCTGTATACCCTGCTAATTTTAATGTTCCAAGATTTGCACCCGCACATACTGTATCGTCTATTGTTAAGATTCCACCTATTGTTGCTGGGTCAATCGTAATTGTCACTATTGAAGAAGTATCATTGGAGCATACGCCGCTTTTCACTATTACGCGATAATCGGTAGTAGTAGGGACATTTAAATAATTTTGAGTGGTTGTAGTATTTGCAATTGTTGTCCAGCTGATCCCTCCATCAATTGATGATTCCCAATTTTTAATTGTACCTACATAATTGATCAATTTCAAAGTTCCGTTGTTTAACCCTCCGCAAGCTGTTGTACTACCATTTAATGTCCCTCCGACAGATACAGGATCTATTGTCAAAGTAGCTGTTAGAGAATTTATTGTAGAGCACTTTCCATTTTTAACCACTGCTCTATATTCTGTTGTTAGTGTTACATTAGTATATATGTATGATATAGTTGTGTTTGCAATTGCTATCCAATTAATCCCACCATCAATTGAATATTCCCAACGTACTACACTACCTGTATTGCCGATTAATGTTAACGTACCTGAATTATTACCATAACAAACATTTGTGCTTGCTGAAACACCTCCTCCAACCGTGGGAAGATCTACTGTAATGGTATCTGTTGATGATGTTACCGATGCACACACGCCGCTCTTAACTAAAACATGGTAATAAGTAGTATTGATAAGATTGGTATACGCTTGTGAAGCAGTAGCATTTGCAATTGGGCTCCAGGTAATACCATCAGTTGAAAACTCCCAACCGCTAATAGAACCGATATAACCACTTAATGTAATTGTTCCCGAATTAACTCCACTGCATACTGTAGCATTGGACACCGTTGTTCCTCCGACCGAAACAGGATTAACTGTAATGGTTGCTGTAGTTGAATTGGCTGGCGGACAAGTGCCATTTTGTACATTGGCACGATAAATAGTTGTTGCAACAAGGTTCAGATAATTTTGTGTATTTGTAGTGTTGGCAATTGGAGTATAACTAACACCTCCATTGGTTGAGAACTCCCAATATCGAATAACACCAACATAACCAGCTAAAGTTAATGTGCCTGCGTTTGCCCCACTGCATACAGTGGCATTTGCAGTTACAGAACCTGCAACAGTTGATGGTTTTACAACTATAGAATCTACAGTGGAATAAATTGCAGAGCAAGATCCGCTTTTTACCAGTGCTCTATACCAGCGAGTTGCTACTAAATTTGTATATGTCTGAGAAGTAGTTGTATTTATAATAGCAGTCCAAGCGCTTCCTGCATTTGTTGAAAATTCCCAACGAGATACAGTTCCGGTTTGTCCGCCTAAAGTTAATGTTCCACCATTCACTCCGCTACAAACTGTGGCTCCGCCACTTACAATACCACCAACTGTTGTAGGACTAACAGTTATGACTACAGCCGTTGAAAAGGAGGAGCTACATGCACCACTTTGCACTTCAACACGATAATTCCTGGTAGCTACTATGTTAGTATATGTTTCTGTCGCTGTTACATTTGCAATATCCGTCCAAACAGTAAATGGGCTAACTGAATATTGCCACTTTAAAATATTTCCGGTGCGCCCGCTTGATGTCATAGTACCTGTATTTATCCCGCTACATACCGTTGCAGTTCCTGAAACAGTTCCGCCTATAGAAGCCGGATCAATTGTCATTGTTGCAATTGAAGATGCGGCAGAAGCGCAAACACCATTTTGTACTTGTGCTCTATATAATGTTTGAACAGTGAGATTATTATAACTTTGCGAAGTTGTTGTATTTGAAATAGGAATCCAAGTTGTTCCAGCATCAATAGAAGATTCCCAACTTAGTACATTCCCGGTTTGACCAGATAAAGTTAATGTGCCACTATTAATTCCTTTACAAACATTTGTTCCCAAAACAGTACCACCTACCGTGGCTCCTGTTGATATAACATTATAGCCTGTGGTCGCATCATTAGTAGTATTAATATCTCCAGCAAATGTTGAATAAGCTGTAAAAGTATAAGTAGCCGGAACAGACAAATTAGCAGTGATAGTAAATGTATAAGATACTGTTGTATTAGGGGTAAAAAAAGGAAAATTAACGGCTTCAGTTACTGGAGCCCCTGCGTTAATAGTATAGGATACATTAAAAGGTGTACCACTTAAATCGGTTAAGCCAACATTTTTAACATTAATAGTTACACTGGATGTGGCGCTCAATGAACATCCTGACACAGGCGAAGTAATAGCTATTACGCTAATATCCTGTGCTGTTAAAGCTTTACTGATAATAACTAGGAGGAGAATAGTAAGTAGTTTTCTCATAAAAATTTTTATTTTATTTATTTTAAACCCGCATTTTATACGGATGAACATTTATTAGGTTACCAAAATACAAAAAATAATATCGGACAATCTTTAAGGAGTACTTAAAGAAACAGGAATTATTTTTCCATTCATGGACTGGTGTGCTGTTAAAGAAAATTGTGCGATGAACCTAGCCATTTGTATTGCGGTAAGCGGGGCTTTGTAACCGGGGAAAGCTTCATTTAACATTTCGGTTTGTGCCGCTCCAAGGGCCAAATAGTTAAAAGCGATATTTTTTTCTTTAAATTCTTCCGCTAAACATTCAGTTAAACAAGCCAATGCCGCTTTACTTGAACTGTATGCCGATAAGCCCGCGAATTTTGCGCTACCCTGGAACCCACCCATGCTGCCAATATTAACAATATGTGCTTTTTGTTTGGGATCTATTAGAGGAAGAATATGCTGTATCAATCGTACCACTGAGAATACATTTACATTATAAATATATTCCAGATCAGTAACGGAAATTTCAGTAAATGGTTTGTTTACAATGGCTCCCGCATTGTTTATTAAAATAGTTACCGATGAAACATGCTGTTTAAGATCGAAAATAAAATCTTTAATTGCATCCTCGTTGTTTATATCGAACACAATAGGAATTACTTTTGATGAAACATTCGCCGACAAACATTCCGTTTTTAATTGGTCTAATTTTTGCTTATTTCGTGAAACAGCAATAATTGTATTGGCAGGATCAGCACTCAATAATTTAACCAACTCATACCCAATTCCGCGACTTGCACCTGTTACAACAATATTCATTTTCACGTATTTAAGTTTTGTGTCGACCAAAGAAAAGCATTTTTTTGTTAACTTTACATAAAGTAAAATCATGCGTAAAATATTTTCGATTATATTTTTTCTGTTGGTGCTTGCCGCTGTAAATTCTAATGTGAAAGCGCAGGATAGTACTAATTCTAATGTGAAAGCGCAGGATAGTACTATGTTTCGGAAGCACCCGCCCAAAGAACGTTTTTGGGATAAGGTGTTTATCGGAGGTAACCTGGGACTGCAATTTGGAACTGTTACGTTTGGCGAAATATCGCCGTTAGTAGGGTATCGTTTTACGGATAAAATTCAGGGAGGTGTAGGGGTTACTTATCAGTATTATCAGTATAATGGCGTTACACCTGCTTTCCAAACCAATGTATATGGCGGTCGAATATTCGGGCGTTATTTTTTTACCAATAATTTATTTGGCCACGCAGAATTTGAGTATTTGAATTTAGAAGCGTTTGATTTTTATCCCCGAAGACGGGTGGATGTGGACAGCTTCCTTGCGGGTGGTGGATACATTCAGCGTTTCGGACGTAATTCAGGAATTGTAGCGATGATACTTTATAATTTTACAGAGTCAGTGTATACTCCTTATACAAATCCTATTATTCGAATTGGCTTGAATATTGGCC
>JBBSPS010000116.1:0-12650 GCA_038258655.1 Bacteroidia bacterium | reverse complement strand
CATAATACTTACTTGCCAACTTTTTTTGTGTACATCAAAGCCTACATAAATGTTTTCTCCGCTAAAATCTTTTATCTTTGTTTTCATCTGTATAAATTTTTCTAAACTTACACATTACAAACATAAGGGCTTCGGTGATCCTGCAATACTGCGGGACGCAATGACGCATTGAATAAGCATTATAGTTTTAAAATAAATTTAACTTATATAAAGTCTAATATAATGGCTTTGTCATTTAAAAAATCCTTACCGCTTAAACGCCAAATCCTACCGTATAATAAATACCGTGTATAATTTGATATGCACGCTGAGTTTAAAATGTATTATTGCGGCGCATATCCCCTATACAACTAAAAAATTTTTACTCGTTTTTTATAATTTATTGCTATTATATCCCCGTAATGCTTACTAATGTTGATTTCTGATTGATGCAATTTTGGGGTGCGATTTGTCCATGGTTGAATATAACTTAATGTGCAATTTTGCATTCGATGAGTTTGTGTTGAAATTATGTGTCTTTATTTCCTTTGTGCGTTATAGTATTAAACTGATATAAACAAAACTAAACAAAACTTTATGGATGCCATTGAAAGAGATGAATTGCTTAAGCAATTAAAAGATTTGATCGCTAATAATACTATGGGTACTGCTGATGCAATTGCGAAAAAAGTAGCAGTTTCCAGAAGTACGTTATTCCGGTTAATGAATCACCTTAGAGTAAGGGAACAGCAGAACATTAAATTCTGTAAGAAAAGAAATTGTTATCATTTTACAGATGAGGAATAATTTTTAGAAGAGTGTCAGATTTTGAGACTCTAATGTTGTACACTTGCAGCGAATTTTTTATGTATGATTAAATCAATAAGTAATAAAACATATAAACCAACCAATAAATTAAAATCTATGAAAAAAAATTTCTTCCATTTTGCAAAAGTATTAATAGCGGTTCTATTATTGATTATAACAGAAACAACTATTAAGGCTCAAACCATTGCTCCAAATTATGTGGACGGCAAAGTTTATTTTAAGCTGTTAAATTCATCCGATACAATTCCTGTTTATAATGGAACAGGAGAAACACCTGCATATATTGCGGACTTGGTTGCAAAATATAATGTTACAAAATTATACAGGCCATTTGTATCAGCCAACTCAATTATTTTAAAGAGTATTTATAGGATGGAATTTAGCAATATTGCCAGTGTTGAGCAGGTAATTACTGACTTAAAGGCAATCTACTGAATATGCCGAAAAAATTCCTATAGACCAGACATTCGCGATACCCACCGACCCATTATATGTTGCTAATCAATGGTCTCTATCAAAAATATTTGCACCGGCTGCATTTGATCTTTATATTCCGCAGGTAGGTAAAGGAGTTGTTAATATAGCCATAGTTGATAATGAGATACGGACTACTCATACTGATCTTGCCGCTATAATGCTGGCTGGAAGAGATGTAGCCGATAATGATGCCAATACAAATCCTCCTAACGCCACCTTTAATCATGGAAGCCATTGTGCTGGTATTGCAGCAGCAGCAACCAATAATGGTATTGGTATTGCCTCTTTAAACTATCCTGTAGGGGGCATTAATTATTTAAAAATTATTCCTGTAAAAGTAACAAGCGATGCAAACCCTAACCCGGGTAATATAACTCATGGTTACGAAGGGATACGATGGGCTGCTGATAATGGAGCCAAGGTGATCAGTTGCTCATGGGGAGGACCCGCACCGTCGCCGTCGCTTCAATATATTATTGATTATGCTTATGGCAAAGGCTGTATTATTGTAGCGGCAGCGGGCAATAGTGGAATAAATGAATTAAATTATCCGGCGTCCTATAACCATGTAATTAGTGTTGGCGCTACAGACAATGGGGATGTCAAAGCTTCCTTCTCAACATATAGCAATGCAGTAGATGTGATGGCTCCCGGTGTGGGGATATACAGTACTTTTTCAAATGCAGATAATGTTTCTTACGGCACATTAAACGGAACTTCGATGGCTTGCCCGCTTACAGCAGGCCTTGTTGGATTGATGTGGTCCTTTAATCCCAACCTTACACAATCAACGCTGGAAGCATGTTTGAAATCATCTTGTACCAATATTACACCACAAAATCCCGGTTTGGGTGGGTTGATAGGTTCGGGAAGGATCAATGCTTCTCAGGCATTGGCATGTGTTGGAGGACAAACAATTTTTGCTGATTTTACTTCTAATATCACACGGGTCTGTTCGGGACAAACAGTAAATTTTACTGACTTAACAGGAGGTAATGTAACAAGCTGGCTGTGGAATTTTGGTGACGGAACAGCAAATTCCACCCTTAAAAATCCTTCCCATATATATAATGGAGCTGTAGGAACAGTTTATACAGTAAGCCTTACATCAACAGGCCCCGGAGGAAATAATACCATTGTTAGAAATGCCTATATTACTGTTGCTACTCCATCAGCACAGATAGTGGGGCAAGGAGCAACTACGGTATGCGACAATTCACTTCAGGCCATTAATTTACAGTTTAGCGGTAATCCACCATTCTCAGTAACGTTTAGCAACGGTATTATAATTTCTAATTTACAAAGCCTGAATACTACGGCTATTGTATCAGTAAAACAAGGCGATTCCCCCTTGAAAATTACGTCTATGACGGATGCAGGATGCACCGGAACAGTTGTTCCAGGACAAGCAGTTTTCATATTTGTTGCCTGCTGCCCAAATATACTTACTAACGGTGATTTTGAAGCTGGGAATACACTTACCAAGCCAACCGGAACAGATCTGAATTTTAGTACCACCTATAGCCCATCTAACTATAATGTATACAATGCTACTACAAATAGTGTTGGCAATTGGCCAATGAGGCCAACACTTCCAAACAGGGGCTTGAATATGGCTTATGACGGGTACGGCAGCAATACGCCTATATACGATCCTCCGTTGGTACCAAATACAGTACCAATACCTCACACCCGTGTATGGTGTCAAACAGTAAATATAGCCGCCAATACAAATTATGACATACAGTTTTTTACCACGGATAATGCTTTGGCAACTTATGGAAAATTGGAATTCCAGGTAAGGTTATATGATGCTGCAAATGGTATCAGGTTTATCGGTACACCAATTAACATACCTCCTAGCAATACCCTTAACTGGCATCAAAGTAATGTAAGTTATAGTTCACCGGTAACACTTACCAATGAAGAAGTATGTATCTGCCAGGTAAATTCGCATAATACTTTCGCCTATGACCTTTATTTGGATGATATTACTATGCGCCCGAATATCCCCGCTACAATAAATGCGGGGCCTGATATAAGTATTTGTTTAGGAGAAGGTACTGTTATCGGAACACCTTTACAAGCAGGGCTTACTTATCAGTGGACCCCTACAACAGGGCTTAGCAATCCTACTATAGCTCAGCCCACAGCTTCACCTGCTGCAACTACTGTTTATACATTAGTAGTTACTAACCCTATAACAGGCTGCCAGAGCCGTGATGAAGTAACGGTTATAGTAAAAACCAATTGCTGTGTAGGGGCCTGGAATGCTCCTGCAACTATCAGTACCAATACCACCATTGCTTCCCCGGCATTTGCCAATGCTTCAGTTAATCAGAACCTGACCATAACTGCGGGTACGCTTACTTTTAGCAATATTAATGTATTAATGGCTACCAATGTTAAAATAACTGTTAACAGTGGCGCCAAATTGGTGATCACAAGATCTGCATACTTGCATGCCTGCTCCCAAATGTGGGATGGAATATATGTGGAGGCGGGAGGCGAAGTGGATATTGACAGCAACGCACTGGTGGAAGATGCAAAAAATGTGATTGTAAGTAACAATGGCGGAAAATATGTTTTGAACGGAGCGATCTTAAATAAAAATTTGGTGGGGATACAGGTAAATTCACTTAATGCAACGCATACCGGAACTATCATTAACAGCATAATTACATCACGATCGCTCCCAATTTCTCCAAAAGTTATTGACCTGAAAACAACTAATCCATTAATATCCAATGCACAATCAGTATTAAAAATACCTTATAGTAATAGAAAAGGCTGCTATGGCATAAACGTTACCGATGTAACAAACATAACTATTGGATCTGCTATCACCGCATCCAACTTAAATATTTTTGATTGGATTATGTGCGGTATTAATTTAACACGCTCCAATGCGCTAATTTATAATAATCAATTTCAATATTTGCTTGGTTATAATGCAGTTGCCTGCCCTGGCGGTGGCGGTCAAGGACAACCGCCTCCACCTTGTTATTATGAAGCTGGTTATGGAATAAAAACCTCAGGAACTGCTAATACAGGAACAAATTCGATAACGATAGGAGGTACAAATACTAATCAGGCCAATATTTTTATCAACATATTTGGAGCAATATTAACGCAAAATTACCAAGCCCATACCATTATAGGTAATAACATAACTAATTCCACCACAGGGCCATTTTCTATAGGAGTAAACTATGGTAGATATGGTGTTTATATTTCATCGCCTACCTCCAACAATACGATAAACATTAGCAATAATACCTTAATTAAAAACTGTGAAACAGGAATATGGGTAAACCGCAGCAACCTCAACGCCCTACAAACTACATCTTTAACCATACAAAACAATGGAGATGTTAATGTACCTACACCCTGTATTACAGCTGATGCCAACGGGTATTGTAAAACAGGAATTTACGTAAGTGATTTGAGTACTTCCTCCACACCTGCATCAGGCGTTTGGAGCATTTCCAATAACGCCATAAGCGAAGCTACTACCGGCATTAGCCTATTGAATGTAAAAAAACCTGCCGGTGCCCCCTATAATTTCCAGGTAACATACAACAGCATAAAAACACGCTATGCCACAACAGGCAATACCAATGGCATTATGGCAAAAGGATGTAACAGTGTGGAAATAACAGCCAACCATACCAATTATACTATCCCGGTTGCTCATCCATACTCTTATGAAACCAATGGTAATTTATTAGCTTACGGTATTTATTTACAAAACAGCAGCAATATGCTGGTAAGCTGTAATACCGTGGAAAGAGCGGCACGTAGTATGGTGTTTCAAAACAACTGCTTAAGCAGTGCACTGGCAAATACCCATGTGGGAGTGTTTTCCAACACCATGAGCAGGGCGCAGGATGGCTTTGTATTATTAACCAGCGGTATTATAGGCCAGCAGGGCGATGCCAGCATTATGGCAAGTGATAACAAATGGGATTTAACTACCACACCCACTACCTTTACACGCTCGCAAACGTATGCAGATGTTAGTGATGCGAATAGCTCAGTATTATATGTGCATAATACGCCTGCAACATTGCCGACAACTAATCTCGCAAATCCTGCTTTTCCTTATTCAAGTACTTCCTTGCTTATCACCACCGGAGGAGCCAATGGCTGCGGAGGTGTGCCCCCCGCTTTAATGGTACAAACACAAAACACTTCAGTAAGCAATACTACCTCCTATGGTAATGAGTTGAAGACAATAGCGCAAGATACCAAACCATTGCCAGCATACAGTGATGCCGTGCATTGGGAACGTAACCGATTTGTTTACAACGAGGTAAAAAATAATCCTGCCTTAAGTAAAAACAATACGGCTTTACAAAACTTTTATACAAAAAACACTTCCGGTACTATTGGTAAGTTGGCGAGTATTGAAGATAAAATTGCTACGCGCGATTATGCAGGTGCAAACAGCATTAACACTGGCGTTAAACCTGTGCTTACAATGGAACAAAATCAGCAAACCATTAATGATTTAATATTGCGTAAGCTGTTAAATGTAAATTATATTTATTCGGATGGTGATAAAACAACATTAAGTTCTATTGCAAATCAATGTCCGATTGATGGAGGTAACGCAGTTTACCAGGCACGGGTATTATTGATGACAATTAATAATACTGTGATAGATTTTGTTGATAATTGCAATGTGGTAGCAGGAAGATCAATGGAAGAACCTCCAATTGATACAACATTATCAAATCATCAAACCATCACATCTTCAAATTATAAATTGTATCCAAACCCTAATAATGGAAATATGTTATTGGATTATACGCTTAATGAAGGAGAGGTTGGAATAATTAAAATTTATGATCTGACAGGTAAATTAATTTGCAGTTATAGATTAAATGCAAACAATAGTCAATTGCAGATAAATAATGCCGACCTTAACAATGGTATTTATATCTATCATATTACAGTAAACAATACAATTGTAAAAAGCGATAAATTGGTTATAATTAAATAAGTGATAAATTTGTTTCAGTTTTACTATTACTGAAATGCGTATAATTTTATATATAAAATGAAAAAGCAAATGCTCAGAATCTTAATTCTGAGCATTTACTTTTTTTTTGAAAAAGCAAATGCTCAAAATTTAGTTCCTAACTGGAGTTTTGAAATAATTCCATCTTGCCCAAATGGTCCTGCGCTTATATCTTTTGCTGCTCCTTGGGATAGGTTACAAGGCGGCGGTGGGGGCACACCCGATTATTTTAATAGCTGTAATTTACCCTCCAGCTTTTATAGTATTCCATTTAACGCAGGAGGATATCAATATGCACACAGCGGCAATGCGTATGGTGGTATAGGAGTATATGTAAAAACAATTCCCGATTTCAGAGAATATATACAAGTCCTGTTAAAAGATAGTTTACAGGCAGGCAAGGGATACTGTGTAGAATTTTATGTTTCAGCCGGAGACAATAATATTAAATATGGAGCCGATGGAATAGGAGCTTATTTTTCTATCGCACCAGTTTCAAGTGCATTAAATACAGTTCTTCCAAATATACCGCAAGTTAATAACCCTGCCGGTAATGTAATAACAGATACTATGAACTGGACAAAAATAAGCGGCAGCTTTACAGCAGCAGGAGGTGAAAAATATATGGTAATAGGAAATTTTAAAGATGATGCAAATACAAATCTTGCTGTAATAAATAATGCAGCTACTAATACAGTTGCTTATTATTATATAGATGATGTATCAGTAAGCTTAATAGAGAAAGTAAAAACGGGATCAAATAAAAGTATATGTTTAAATGATAGCATACAAATAGGCCCTGCAATTAATGATGTGGGTAGCTATAGCTGGTCACCAAGTATAGGGTTAAGTAATGCTACTCTTGCACAACCAATTGCTAAACCATTGCAAACAACCACCTATACACTTACAAAAACAACAGCCTGTGATATAAGCAAAGATACTGTAACAGTTACTGTTATAGATAATTGCGTTCAATCTGAAATAAAAATCCCTAATGTATTTTCACCCAATAATGATGGGACAAATGATGTATTTGCTATTACAAGTAAAAATATAAAAACATTAAACTGTAAAATATATAACCGTTGGGGAATAGAAGTTATAAGTTATAAGTTAGGAGTTATAAGTGCAAATGCAACAAGCATAGATATTTGGGATGGTAGAACAACAGCAGGCTTGGAATGTACAAATGGAGTTTATTATTATATACTTACTGCAACAGGGTGGGATGAAAAGGAATATAAAGAGAAGGGGTTTATACAATTGATGAGGTGATGCCCCTACCCCTAAAGGGAAAAGGGGCGGAATTAATAAGATAATAAATAGATGCAACTAATCTCTTTAATAAAGCATCTTGTTTAAAATACAGCGTAACGTAACAAAAAAATTATGAAAAAAAATCTACTATCTTTTCTACTTGTTTTTACAAGTGCTATTTCAGCAATTGCAAATGGACACATAATAATAGTTTCATCAAAAACTCCTGTTTCATGTTATGGATTATCTGATGGGCAAGTTACTATATCCGTGAGTGGTGGTGTTGGGCCATTTACCTATAGTTGGTTACCTGTTGGTGGAACAGATACAACTGCAACCCGATTAGTAGCAGGCACTTATACTCTTACTGTTACAGATCAAAGCGATCAGTCAACTGCAATTAAAAAAATAATTATTACTCAACCTCAGCCGCTATATGTTTTTCTTTTTAAAACTGATCTCACCTGCGGTGAAGTAAATGGTTCAGTTACAATGAGTGGAGGGCAGGCGCAAGGTGGCACTTATCCATATAGTTATCAA
Organism: Bacteroidia bacterium; assembly: GCA_038258655.1. Classification (GTDB taxonomy): domain Bacteria; phylum Bacteroidota; class Bacteroidia; order 2-12-FULL-35-15; family 2-12-FULL-35-15; genus 2-12-FULL-35-15. The sequence goes on along the minus strand of JBBSPS010000116.1, from coordinate 4,540 downwards.
TGGAGTTCTAATGTTCCAATATCTCCATTCGATGGCCCACAAACCAATAATTTAACTACTGGCATCTATTATGTAATTGTTACTGATGGAAATGGATGCATCGTTTCTGATACTACTACAATAAATAATCTTGGCAGCGGCGCACTTACAGGAATTACTGTTTCAGATTCTGTTTATAATGAAAGTTGCCCCGGAATGGGCGATGGAGCAATTGATATTTCACTTTCAGGCTCCAATCCAGGTCCGTTTGTTTATAAATGGAATAATACTTTTAGTACGCAAGACCTTACTAACCTTTATGCAACTAATTATTCATTAGTTATTTGGGATACAGGCATGAGTAATTGTATTTCTAAAATTTATCAAGTCCGAGCCGACTTTACCAATTGCGGATCATTATCAGGAAATGTTTTTGACGATAATAATTTGAATTGTATAAAAAATTCGGGTGAAATGAATCTTCAGAGTATGGTAGTGGTTGCTAATCCCGGGAACCGAATGGCATTTACAAACTATCAGGGCAATTATACATTTAATAGTATTCCTTTTGGTACTTATACATTAACACATTATTCAGGCAATCCTTATATTTTTCCAACATGTGCAACTGTCCTTAATACCACCTTATATACCGGAAACAATATCATTTCTAATTTAAATTTTTCAGATAATATACAGTCGGTTTCGGATATAACTATATGTGCTTTTATTACTTCGCCCACGCCGGGCTTTGTGAGCACTATAAATGCTACTTTGAATAATCTCACAAAGATTATTGCCAATGGAACAGTATGTGTTGTTTTACCTCCCGGATTTGGTTCTTTGATAACTTCGGGCGATCCTATAGGGTATAGCGTAAATGGAGATACTGTATGTTGGAATTATTCTAATTTATCATATTATGGTGCTATGAATTTCTCTGTTAAACTTACTATTCCGACAAGCACTCCGGTTGGTACAATTTTAAATCTTTCTGCTACAGCAACAATGACTGGAACAGATATAAATCTTTCTAACAACAAATACTGTTATCAGGCAATTGTTACGGGTTCTTATGATCCGAACAATAAATCTGTAAATCCTATAGGACAAGGAGTACAAGGAAATCTCACGACAAATAATAATTTGCTTACATACCATATTAATTTTCAAAATACAGGAAATGGTCCTGCTGTAAATATTGTTGTAAAGGATACTTTGTCAGATAAATTAGATATTTCAACACTTGAAGTGATCGCTACCAGCCATGATTACATATTGGATGTAATGTCTGGAAATGTGTTGAGATGGAAATTCAATAATATTATGTTGGCTGATAGTGTTAGTAATCAAGCTGCAAGTCATGGTTGGATAAGCTATAGAGTAAAACAAAAAACTTCCAATCAAATTGGAGATCAGATAAAAAACACAGCATATATTTATTTTGATTTTAATTCGGCTATTGTAACCAATACAACTTTAAATACTATTGCAGCACCTGTTGGTGTTGAGAAAATAGTGGGCACAAATACTATTGTAAAAGTTTATCCAAATCCCAATAATGGGAATATGGAGTGTGAATATAATGTAAAATCAACTGATACAGGAACAATCAAAATTTATGATTTAACAGGAAAACTAATGGAAGAGTATAAATTAAACTCCAATAACAATACACTTACTTTAACTACTAATTTGAGTAATGGTATTTATTTATACCAGATAATTGTAAATGATAAAATTGTGAAGAGTGATAAACTGGTTATCATTAAGTAAAAGCCCTTGCCCCTCCTTCTACAAAAGCTCAGGACAGGTTCGGGGAATACTGTATGTTGGAACCGCAGTAAAAAATCATAACACTTATAAAACATTGGTATGGAGTTTCTCCCCTTTAGAGGACGACCCTGTTAGGTTTGTGATCTCCTGATAACAAATAAAAAAAGTCCGGCAAATTTGCTGGACTTTTTATTTGTTAAATTCCTTCCCTCATTCAGATTGCGGAGTTTATCCTGAGCATATTGAATGGGGTGAAAACCTCGCAATGATCCACGGATTATTTTGGTACGTCATTGCGAAGGAGGAACGACTGAAGCAATCTCTTTCAATGCTTACGCACAATTAGATTGCATCGGTGAAAAACCTCGCAATGACGCTCGGATATTGTTAGTACGTCATTGCGAACGCTTGAAGCAATTTCTTTCAATCCCTCCCCACAATCAGATTGTATCTCCCGCACATGCGAGATCTCAATGACGCACGAGTAATCACTCATAATTCATCACTTCTAACTTACCACTTATAATTTTTTTGTACAATCTTATTTTAATTCCTTGGCTCAAATCAGATTGCTTCATTGCGCTGCGCTTCATTCGCAATGACGCACGAGTAATCACTCATAATTCATCACTTATAATTCAGCACTTATAATTTTTTTGTACAATCTTATTTTAATTCCTTGGCTCAAATCAGATTGCTTTATTGCGCTGCGCTTTATTCGCAATGACGCACGAGTAATAACTCATAATTCATCACTCATCACTCACAACTTACAACTCATAACTTACAACTTCTTCCCTTCCAGCCATTTATGAAAAGGAATAAGTTCTGAACTGAAATGTTCCCAAGAAACAGATGTATCTTTTTCGGAAAGTTCTTTTAGCATGGTTGTAACTTTTACATTTTTTGCTTGGAACTCAAAACCATCTTTTTCCAGTTCCCTTAAAAGCTTTACAATTAAAATATCCCTGGGTTTTACTTCCTCTTCTTTAATTTGGCGTTCCATGTGTTTACGTAATGATTCCAAGGCCCTTGAGGCTTCATTGAGTTTATTCAATTCAATAAAAAGCATGATGTTTAAAATACGTAAGGAAATATTCCACCGTGTTTTATCCGTTTCAATTTCTAAAGACATTTTTAATATATCCAATGCCTCTTTGTATTTTTTTGAGGCAAATAAAACACAGGATTGAAAATAAATATATTTTGATTTAAGAAATTCTCCCGAATCAAGGAGAGAATGTTCTAATAATTCCTTTGTGCATCTATAAGCTTGATCTAAATTTTTGCTATATATATGGGCATAAAATTCTTGCTGTGTAGAAATGATGTTTTCAAAACTACCCTCAATATAATATTCCTGTGCTTTTTTAGCATTCATAGCAGCAGCTTTATAATCGCCTAAAAAAATTTCAAATTGAGATATATTATCGTATACAAACCCCATACGCTCTTTTCGATAGACTACCTTATTTTTTTTAAGCATAAAAATTAATTTATTGCAATAGTCGATCGCCTCCAAATATTTTTTTTCAAATTCGGATGCTGCAAAGTGAATGATGTGTAAATAATAATTAATTCGTTGTGATTTTGTTTTTTTATAATCATCTTCCATTTGTTTTATAGAGGAGCTAAGGTACTTATGAAGCTCTTTTTGAGAAAAAGATTTAATAGAATGATGATTTAAGATCACGCGGTAATAACAATCATTTGCACTTTGTAATGCTTTTAAACAATACCCATAAAAATCTATTTCATTATTTATATCATCAAATTCTTTTATCCCTGATCGTAATCCCTTGAAATATTTTTTTGCTGTTAACGCTTCTATAAGCACATCATATAGCTCATATTCCTTTCCAGTATTAATGATTTCATTTAATAATTCATTTAAAGCCTCTGTTTTTCCTTGGTTTAAAGAGCGCAGCGATACGTTAAAAAACAATAATTTTTTCTTTAATGTAAACGAAGTAATATCATATTCATTAAATATGGCAGTATTGGTAATGTGTTTATCAAAGGTTAATGCTTCAATTACTTTGTGATACAAATTTGTTTTTAATGAAGCGGCACGCTCTGTTTTAGTCACTTGTATTATTTCGGCATCAGTGATTGTCCTGTTTTTATTGACAGTCAATAATTTAAAAAGCTTTATTTCTTTTAATTCCCCAGCCTCCTCCTTATTAAATAATGGCTTTAATTTTTGTAAATAATCATCCACCACTCGTATTTCATTAGCAGATAAGCTTTGAATTAATTGATTGATGTGGGTTTTTACCTTTTGCATATATAGCTATAACCGTACGTAAAGAATTTTGTTTTGCAAATTAAAGGAAATAATTTGATAGAATTATTTTTTCCTGTTTAAAACAAAATATTGCCGGAGATATACTGCTACATTCTATTAAACCTTCAAGGTTTTTAAAACCTTGAAAGTTTGTATTTAGATAAATCTGTGAACCTGTGGCTTTTTTTAACTATGATATTAAATTGTCTTGCCTTTTTTTATCTAAAATAATTGTGACAAAAGATTCAACTACCTGATATACAGTATTTTACTCCGAGTCGAATTTGGGGTGCGTTTGTCCACGGTTTACTAAAACCTTCCCTTCATATTTGTATAGTAGAAAATCATTTATTTATTTTCATTTTTTTATTTACAGTCAATTATTTATAAATTTTTTTTTCTTTTAATTCCACAGCCTCATCCTTATTAAATAATTGATTTATTTTTTGTAAATAATAATCCACAACTCGTATTTCATTAGCAGATAAGATTTGAATT
>JBBSPS010000115.1:0-12675 GCA_038258655.1 Bacteroidia bacterium | reverse complement strand
TTTACTTGTAAAAATTAATTTTTTTTTATTATTTTTTTAGGATGATTATTTTGATGTTTATTTAAAAGGGTTTTTAACATTTAATAAATTAAAAAAACAGATTAAAAATCTGTCATACAAAAAGACAAACAAAGAATAAAAGAATAACAATGAAACAAGCAGATATTAAACAACTTTCAACTAGCGATCTAACTGAAAGAATCAAAGATGAAAAGAGTGTTTTAGCTAAATTAAAGTTAAACCACGCAGTATCTCCTATTGAAAACCCTGCAAAAATTACATTTAGCAGAAAAACAGTAGCAAGATTACAAACGGAATTTCGCTCAAGACAATTAGCGGAGATAAAAAAATAGATATTAGATATGATGTGAGATGCTAGACAATCTCACATCTAATATCTCATATCTCAAATTTAAAAAAATGGAAGAAAGAAATTTAAGAAAAGAAAAAGTTGGCTTAGTTACCAGTAATAAAATGGCAAAGTCAATTGTTGTTTCAGTTGAACGTAAGGTGAAACATCCTAAATACGGGAAGTTTGTAAACAAAACAACAAAGTTTGTTGCACATGATGAAGCAAATACTTGCAACATTGGTGATACTGTAAAGATCATGGAAACTCGTCCTATCAGCAAAAATAAATGCTGGAGATTAGTGGAAGTGGTTGAAAGAGCGAAATAATAAATTGACGAATTACGATTTACGATTGAAGAATAAAATCTAAAATCCAAAATCTAAAATCTAAAAAAAGAAATGGTACAACAGGAATCAAGATTAATAGTTGCGGATAACAGCGGTGCAAAAGAAGTACTTGTAATACGTGTACTTGGCGGAACTAAAAAAAGATACGCATCTATTGGAGATAAAGTGGTAGTAACTGTAAAACATGCATTACCATCAGGCAACATTAAAAAAGGAGCAGTATCAAAAGCGGTAGTAGTGAGAACAAAAAAAGAGATCAGCCGTCCTGATGGTTCTTATATTCGTTTTGATGACAATGCTGTGGTATTATTGAATGCTACTGACGAGTTAAGAGGCACTCGTATTTTCGGACCTGTTGCCCGTGAATTAAGAGATAAACAATTTATGAAAATAATTTCACTTGCACCTGAAGTGCTTTAATGAATAATAAATACAACGATGCGATCAAAATTACATATCAAAAAAGGCGATTCAGTTAAAGTAATTGCCGGCGATTCAAAAGGTCAGGAAGGTAAAGTATTGACTATTGACAGAACTAAAAGCCGTGCTTTTGTTGAAGGCGTTAACTTAGTATCAAAACATGCTAAACCAAGTGCAAAAAATACACAAGGCGGAATTGTGAAGCAAGAAGCTTCCGTTCATATTTCTAATTTAATGTTGATCGAAGCAGGTACGGGGAAACCAACACGCGTAGGTCGTAAATTGGATGAAAAAACTAACAAATTAGTACGTTACTCAAAAAATTCAGGGGAGGTAATTAAATAATGGCAGCTTATAAACCACGTTTAAAGGACAAGTATAAAGCAGACGTAGTCCCTGCTTTACAAAAAAAATTCGGTTACAGCAGTTCAATGCAAGTACCGAAAATAGAAAAGATCTGCCTTAACCAAGGAGTTGGCGATGCCGTTTCCGATAAAAAATTAATTGAAGGTGCTATCAAGGAAATGAGCACTATCAGCGGGCAAAAAGCAGTTTCTACTATTTCTAAAAAAGACATCTCTAATTTCAAACTTCGTAAAGGAGTTCCAATCGGTGTAAGAGTTACATTGCGTGGCGACACCATGTATGAATTCTTAGACAGATTGATATCAGTAGCTTTACCACGTATCCGTGATTTCAGAGGGATCAGTGAAAAAGCATTTGACGGACATGGAAACTATACATTAGGTGTAACTGAACAAATTATATTCCCTGAAATTGATATTGACAAAGTAAACAAGATTATGGGTATGGACATTACCATTGTAACCACTGCTAAATCCGATGGAGAAGCATTGGCATTGTTAAGTGAATTTGGATTACCATTTAAAAATCAAAAAAAATAAAATAGTCGATGGCAAAAGAATCAATGAAAGCAAGAGAAGTTAAACGTAAGAGACTTGCTGATCTATACGCTGAAAGAAGAGCTGCACTAAAAGCTGCTGGCGATTCTGTAGGATTACAAAAACTTCCAAGAGCATCATCACCTACTCGTCAACGTAACCGTTGCAAGTTAAGTGGCCGCCCTAGAGGTTACATGCGTCAATTTGGTATTTCACGTAATGCGTTCCGTGAAATGGCTTTAGACGGTTTAATACCGGGAATAACAAAATCAAGCTGGTAAGCACAAACCACTTGTTAAAATAGAGTACTAGTGTATAATTATCCTGCGTGCGGGATAACATATAAAAACAAAAAAAATGACAGATACTATTGCAGATTACCTTACTAGAGTAAGAAATGCTATTAAAGCAAACCACAGAATTGTAGAAATTCCTTCTTCCAATCTAAAAAAAGAGATCACCAAGATCCTGTTTGAAAAAGGCTACATCCTAAGTTACAAGTTTGAAGATTCAACAACGCAGGGAGCTATTAAAATAGCCTTAAAGTACCATCCTGTTACAAAACAGTCGGCTATTAAAAATCTGGAGCGCATCAGTACTCCCGGTTTACGTCAGTATAACGGATCACGTGAATTACCACGTGTTTTAAATGGTTTAGGTATTGCCATTATTTCTACTTCTAAAGGTGTAATGACGGATAAAGAAGCGAAAACACAAAAAGTAGGTGGCGAAGTATTGTGCTATGTATATTAAAAAGTTCTAAGGGATAAGTTCTAAGTTGAAAGTAAAAAACAACTGGAACTTAAAACTTGCGACTTACAACTTAAAACTTAAAGAAAATGTCAAGAATAGGTAAATTACCGATCACACTTCCAAAGGGAGTAGAAGTAAATGTTTCTGATAAAAACTTGGTGACTGTAAAAGGTGCAAAAGGTACTTTAACACAAGTGATGGATTCAGGTGTCACTGTTAAAAATGAAAATGGGGTGTTAACGTTAACACGTGCGACTGAACAAAAACGCCACAAAGCATTACATGGGTTATACCGTGCATTATTAGCTTCAATGGTAAAAGGTGTAAGTGATGGATATAAAACAGAACAAGAATTAGTAGGTGTTGGTTACCGTGCTGCAAATAAAGGTCAGTTATTAGAATTAACATTAGGATATTCACATAACGTATCATTTGATCTACCTAAAGAAATTAAGGTAACCACTGCTACTGAAAAAGGAAAAAACCCCACTATCATAATGGAATCTGCTGATAAGCAATTGCTTGGAATGGTAGCGGCAAAAATACGTTCATTACGTAAACCTGAACCATATAAAGGAAAAGGTATCAAGTTTACAGGTGAGATATTAAGAAGAAAAGCAGGCAAATCAGCAGGTAAATAAATGAATTAATCAATTTGAAAATTTGATAATTTGATAATTAAACATCTTCAAATTTTCAAACCGACAAATCATCAAATTAAATAAAATGGGAGCAGTAACAAAAGAATTTAGAAGAAACAGAATTAAGCAACGTATACGCAAGATCGTAAACGGTGATGCTACAAGTCCAAGACTTACTGTTTTCAGAAGCAACAAAGGAATTTATGTACAGTTGGTAGATGACTCTACAGGTAAAACACTTGTAGCTGCATCATCAGCAGATAAAGGCATTGCAAAAACAAAAGGCAATAAAATTGACCAAGCTAAATTGGTTGGTAAAGCAATTGGTGAAAAAGCTACTAAAGCAGGTATTGAATCTGTACGATTTGACAGAAACGGTTACCTATACCATGGCCGTGTAAAATCATTGGCAGAAGGCGCTCGAGAAGCAGGGCTTAAATTTTAATTAGTATCACAGTTGTGTAAACTGTAAATTGAAAGCAAAACAGTTTAAAAACAATAAAATAAAAAACAGCTTGAAAAGCTGTTAAACAAAAAAAAATAAAATGTCAAACGCAAACATTAAAAGAGTAAAATCAAGCGACATCGAACTAAAAGACAAGTTGGTGAGCATTCAACGTGTAACTAAGGTTACCAAAGGTGGTAGAAATTTTACCTTCTCAGCAATTGTAGTTGTTGGAAATGAAAAAGGTATTGTTGGTTACGGCTTAGGTAAAGCAAAAGAAGTTACCGATGCAATTACCAAAGGTATTGATGATGCTAAAAAAAACCTGATAAAAGTAGCGATCGTGAAAGGCACTGTGCCACACGAACAATATGGTAAATTCAGTGGTTCATTGGTATTTTTAAAACCTGCTGCTCATGGTACAGGTGTTATAGCCGGTGGTGCGATGCGTGCAGTATTGGAAAGCGTTGGTGTAACAGATGTATTGGCTAAATCAAAAGGTTCATCCAATCCTCATAATGTGGTAAAAGCTACAATGGATGCATTGACAAAAATGCGTGATGCAGCAACAGTTGCCCAACAACGCGGTATATCAATGGAAAAAGTATTTAATGGATAAATTAAGTTGAAAGTTGAAAGGTACAAAGTTGGAAAATTTAAACCAGCTTATAACTTATAACTTATAACTTATAACTTAAAAAAAGATGGCAACAATTAAAATAAAACAAATAAAAAGCGGGATCGATCGTCCGGAGCGTCAAAAACGCACACTGCGCGCATTGGGTTTCAGAAAAATGAATCAAATACTTGAGAAAGAGGCAACACCTCAGATCCTTGGAATGATACATAAAGTAGCGCATTTAGTAGCGGTAGTAAAATAATAAAAATCGATTTGAAGATTTGAAAATGTGCTAATTAATTTTCAAATTATCAAATTATCAAATTAAAAAAGATGAACTTAAGTAACTTAACACCGGCAGAAGGTTCGGTAAAGAATCAAAAAAAACGTTTAGGTAGAGGTCAAGGATCAGGTAAAGGCGGTACATCTACTAAAGGACATAAAGGCGCTCAATCCCGTTCGGGATACTCTGCAAAAAGAGGTTTTGAAGGTGGACAAATGCCATTACAAAGACGCGTCCCTAAATTTGGATTTAAAAACATTAATCGCGTGGAATATCGTGGTATTAATTTGGATGTTATTCAAGGGTTACTTGATAACAATAAGATCAGCACAATTGATTTGGAATTTTTAATTTCAAAAGGACTCGCTCACAAAAATGATAAAGTAAAAATATTGGGCCGTGGGGAGTTAAAATCCAAAGTAGATATTAAAGTACATGCATTTTCAGCTACTGCAAAATCAGCTATTGAAGCGAAAGGCGGAGCAGCATCATCACTCGACGAAAAAGCATAAGTATAATACGCAGTAAAATTGTTATATGAAAAATTTAATAAACACATTAAAAAACATCTGGAAGATTGAAGATCTGAGAGTGCGTATTCTTAACACGCTCGGTTTTATTTTAATCTATCGATTGGGATCATATATTGTTCTTCCGGGTGTTAATTCCGATGCACTTGCTCAAGCGCATAAAGGAGCTAACGAAGGGATCGTAGGATTGATCAATATTTTCGCAGGGGGTGCCTTTTCCCGTGCTTCAGTTTTTGGTTTAGGTATCATGCCTTACATTTCTGCTTCTATCGTAATTCAATTATTAGGAATGGCATTGCCTTATTTCCGTAAGCTGCAAATGGCAGGTGAAAGTGGAAGAAAAAAGATCAATCAAATTACGCGTTTCCTAACAGTAATCATTACTTTATTTCAGGCTCCAGGTTACATTGCATCTCAAATAACCAACAAAGCAGGTGTTGTAACGGATCCTAGTTCTTTTTGGTGGGTACAATCCGTATTAATATTGATCACAGGCACCATGTTTGTAATGTGGTTAGGTGAAAAAATTACTGATAAAGGTATTGGTAATGGTATCTCTATTATCATTATGATCGGTATCATTGCACGCTTACCATTTGCATTCGTATCAGAGTTTGGTTCACGTTTAGGTGGCGAAGGTGGAGGATTAATTATGTTATTGATAGAACTTGTATTGTTAATGCTTATAATTATCGGTTCTATTTTATTGGTGCAAGGCACACGCAAAATACCGGTACAATTCGCTAAAAAAATTGTTGGCAATAAACAATATGGAGGCGTACGTCAATATATTCCATTGAAAGTAAATGCTGCAGGCGTAATGCCAATCATCTTTGCGCAAGCGATAATGTTCATACCTTTGACTGTTGCAGGCTTCTCACAATCCGAAGCATTATCCGGTTTTGTTGGTACATTCTCAAACCATTATGGTTTTTGGTATAATGTAGTGTTTGGCTTTATGATCATCATATTCACTTATTTCTATACTGCTATCACAGTTAATCCAAACCAAATGGCGGAAGACATGAAACGTAACGGAGGTTTTGTACCGGGAGTAAAACCGGGTAAAAAAACAGCTGAATTTATTGACAATGTTATGTCACGCATCACATTACCGGGATCTATCTTCCTTGCTATTGTAGCTATTTTACCTGCATTTGCGGTTAAATTAAATATCACACAAGAGTTTGCACAATTCTACGGAGGAACATCTTTATTGATCCTTGTAGGTGTTGTATTAGATACGTTACAGCAAATAGAAAGTCACTTATTGATGCGTCATTACGATGGATTAATGAAAACAGGAAGAATAAAAGGCCGTTCTTCCATGAGTATGACTACAGCATAATATAGAGAGGGGGAAATGAACTGTGTCAAAAGCCCTGTATTATAAAACGAAAGAAGAGATTGAATTAATAAGAGAAAGTTCTTTACTTGTTGCAAAAGCTTTAGCCGAAGTAGCCAAAGTTATTAAACCCGGAGTTACAACATTATCATTGGATAAAGTTGCCTACGAATTTATTAACGATAATCAAGCGATCCCAGCTTTTTTGAATTACAACGGTTTTCCAAATTCATTGTGCATCTCAATAAATTCACAAGTGGTACACGGAATTCCGAGTAAGTGTGAATTAAAAGATGGTGATATTGTTTCGATAGATTGCGGAGTTGTAAAAAATAATTTTTTTGGAGATTCAGCATATACCTTTGCTATAGGAGAAGTAACGCCGGAAGTGTTAAACCTTTTGAAAATTACCAAAGAAAGCCTTTACAAAGCGATTGAAATGGCGGTAGTTGGTAAACGTTTAGGAGATATTGCAGAAACCGTTCAATCTCATGCTGAAACAAATGGTTACTCTGTAGTACGTGAATTGGTTGGACATGGAATAGGAAAAAACCTTCACGAAGCACCCGAAGTACCCAATTATGGTAAAAAAGGAAGCGGTTTAAAGCTACAGGAAGGATTGGTTATTGCGATTGAACCTATGATTAACTTGGGTAAAAAAGCGGTGAAACAAGATAAAGACGGGTGGACAATAGTTACAGCAGATAATTTACCATCGGCCCACTTTGAACATACTGTAGCAATTGGAAAAGAAAAGGCGGATATTTTATCCAGCTTTAAATATATAGAAGAAGCATTACAATTTGAAAATGAGTTAATTTGAAGATCTGCTGATTTGGAAACGTACTAAATTTTCAAATTTTAAAATTTTTAAATTATCAAATTAAAAAATATGGCAAAACAAGCGTCGATTGAGCAAGACGGGACTATTTTAGAAGCATTGTCAAATGCAATGTTTCGCGTTGAGCTTGAAAACGGACACGTAATTACAGCACATATTTCCGGAAAAATGCGCATGCACTATATAAAAATTTTAACAGGTGATAAAGTAAAAATTGAAATGTCGCCATACGATTTAACAAAAGGAAGAATAACATACAGGTACAAATAAAAACAGATGTGAGATATTAGATGTGAGATGTAGACAATCTCACATCTTAAATCTCAAATCTCAAATCTAAGAGAAATGAAAGTAAGAACATCAATTAAAAAGAGAAGTGTTGATTGCATTATCGTTCGCAGAAAAGGACGGTTGTATATTATCAACAAAAAAAATCCTAAATACAAACAAAGACAAGGATAATAAAGAAGTTATGAGTTGTAAGTTATAAGTGATACGTTAAATCATTTATAATAAAAACAAAAAGCAATTCATAATTTATAACTTATAACTTATAACTAAATAAAGATGGCAAGAATTGCAGGTATTGATTTACCAAACAACAAAAGAGGCGAAATAGGATTAACTTACATTTTCGGCATTGGCCGTAGCTCTGCAAGAAAAATTTTAGCAGAAGCAGGTATCGACGTTAACACCAAAGTACAGGATTGGAACGATGATCAGTTAACAGCTATTCGTAACATCCTTACTGATAAATATAAATTAGAAGGAGCTTTACGTTCCGAAGTACAATTAAGTATTAAACGCTTAATGGATATTGGATCATACAGAGGAATCCGCCACCGTGTGGGTTTACCGGTACGCGGACAAACAACTAAAAACAACGCACGTACCAGAAAAGGTAAACGTAAAACAGTTGCTAACAAGAAAAAAGTAACTAAATAGTAATTAAGCGGTTAACGTTACAGTTAACGATCATATAAAAAAACCAAAATGGCAAAACAAAATCAAGCAACTACTGCTGTAAAAGCGGTAGCAAAAAAAAGAGTTGTAAAAGTAGATGCAGTGGGCGAAGCTCATATCAATGCAACCTTTAACAACATTATTATTTCATTGACCAACCTTTCAGGACAAGTTATTTCTTGGTCAAGTGCAGGTAAAATGGGATTCCGTGGATCTAAAAAGAACACACCTTATGCTGCTCAGTTAGCTGCTCAGGATTGTGCAAAAGTGGCTCACGATAATGGGTTAAGAAAAGTAAAAGTGTTTGTAAAAGGACCAGGTGCTGGCCGTGAATCAGCTATCCGCACACTTGCAGGTAATGGAATTGAAGTGACCGAGATCATGGACATCACTCCTATCCCTCACAACGGTTGCCGTCCACCAAAACGCAGAAGAGTATAAAAAATATAGTCCAAAAGTCCAATGTTAAAAAGATAGACAATCAACTTTAAACTTTGGACATTCAAACTTTAAACTAAATAAAAAAATGGCAAGATACATCGGCCCCAAATCAAGAATAGCAAGAAAATTCAAAGAACCAATTTTTGGTCCTGATAAAGCATTAGAAAAAAAGAATTACCCTCCGGGAATGCACGGGTTATCAAAAAAGCGCTCTAAACAATCAGAGTACGCTGTGCAGCTGCAGGAAAAACAAAAAGCAAAATACACGTACGGTATTTTAGAACGTCAGTTTGCTAAAACATATACTATGGCACAACGTGCACATGGTGTTACAGGTGAAGTATTATTACAATTGATCGAATCACGTTTGGATAATGTTGTTTATCGTATGGGCATTTCGCCAACACGTAGTGGTGCACGTCAATTAGTAGGACATCGTCACATCACCGTTAACGGAGGTGTTGTAAATATTGCTTCTTATCTTTTAAAACCAGGCGATACTGTTGCAGTTCGTGAGCGTTCAAAAACATTAGAAGTGATCAACAACGCAGTTTCAGGAGCATCTAACAAATATCCATGGATGGATTTTGATAAAACATCCATGACAGGAAAATTTATTTCAATTCCTGAAAGAACTCAAATACCTGAAAACATTAAAGAACAACTAATTGTCGAGTTATATTCGAAATAAGAATTAGCCCAAGCAACTAACAACTAATAACTAACAACTAAATAAAAAAAACATGGCAATCTTAGCTTTTCAAAAACCCGATAAGGTTATAATGATCAACTCCAGTGAAACAGAAGGACAATTTGAATTCCGTCCTTTAGAGCCTGGTTATGGTATTACAGTAGGTAATGCTTTACGCAGAATTTTGTTGTCATCGCTTGAAGGTCATGCAATCACAACTATAAAAATTGAAGGAGTTGACCATGAGTTCTCAACTATTAAAGGAGTTACTGAAGATGTAACAGAGATCATTTTGAATTTGAAACAAGTACGTTTCAAAAAACAAATTGAAACTACCGATTTCGAAAAAGTAACAGTTACAATTTCTGGAAAAAATCAATTAACTGCCGGTGATATTGGTAAATTCACTTCAGGTTACCAAGTGTTAAATTCAGATCTTGTTATCTGTAACATGGAATCTAACGTGAAATTGAAACTTGAATTAACAATTGATAAAGGCCGTGGTTATGTTCCTGCGGAAGAGAACAAACCCGTAAATGCAAGTTCAGGATTAATTCCAATCGATTCTATTTACACACCGATCAAAAACGTACAATACAGCATTGAGAACTTTCGTGTTGAGCAAAAAACGGATTACGAAAAATTGATCATGAACATCGTTACAGATGGTTCAGTTCATCCGAAAGAAGCATTGAAAGAGGCTGCAAAGATCCTTATTCACCATTTTATGTTGTTCTCTGACGAGCGTATCACATTGGATACTGAAGATAAAATGGCGACTGAAGAATTTGATGAAACATCATTACACATGCGTCAATTATTGAAAACAAAATTGATCGATATGGATCTTTCAGTACGTGCTTTAAATTGCTTAAAAGCAGCTGATGTGGAAACACTAGCCGATCTTGTTTCTTTTGCGAAACATGATCTTTTAAAATTCCGCAACTTTGGTAAAAAATCATTGACAGAATTAGAAGACTTAGTTTCTAACAAAGGCTTGACGTTTGGAATGAACTTGGCGAAATATAAATTGGAAAAAGAATAAATTAGATGTGAGATGTTAGATTTGAGATATAAAATGTCTCAAATCTCATATCTCAATACTCAATACTAAAAGAAAAATGAGACACGGAGATAAATTAAATAATTTAGGCAGAAAAACCGCTCACCGCAAAGCGATGTTAGCGAATATGGCAAGTTCATTGATCATGCATAAACGCATTAGCACCACTCTTGCGAAAGCAAAAGCGTTAAGAGTTTATGTCGAACCTATTTTAACCAGATCAAAAGATGATTCAACACATTCAAGACGTACCGTGTTTGCTTATTTGGGTAACAAAGAAGCAGTAGATATGTTGTTCAAAGATGTAGCAACTAAAATAGCTGATCGTCCGGGTGGGTATACCAGAATATTGAAAACAGGTGGACGTTTAGGCGATAATGCTGACATGTGTTTTATTGAGTTAGTTGACTTTAACGAAAACATGTTAAACGCTAAGGCTCCGGCAAAAGCGAAAACATCAAGACGTGGTGGAAAAAAGAAATCAACAGACGCTACAGCTAAAACCGCTGATAAAAAAGAAGATTCAACAGAATCAACAGATGAAGCTACAAAAAGTGAATAATTTGTTTGATTAAAATTTTAATTCTAAAAAAGGATAAAGTAATTTTGCTTTATCCTTTTTTTATGTGCGTACCATGACAATGGGTACGTCATTGCGAACGAGGAACGAGTGAAGCAATCTGTTAATAAAAGAGATTGCTTCGTTCCGGAAATTCGGAACTCGCAATGACGATACTAATGAAACTTGTAGATACAGAAAAATGAAATACACCCCTAAAACACCCGCGATTTTATTACTTGAAGATGGTAAAGTATTCCATGGCAAAGCTGCCGGAAAAATTGGTATTGCAACCGGTGAGATCTGTTTCAATACAGGGATGACAGGCTACCAGGAAATTTTTACTGATCCCTCCTACTTCGGACAGATCATTGTTACTACAAATGTTCATATTGGGAATTATGGTGTTAACAATGATGAAGTGGAATCGGATTCAATAAAAATTGCAGGATTAGTTTGTAAACAGTTTAATGAATTTCATTCACGCAAACGCTCCAATGGCTCTATAAAAGATTATTTTACAGAAGGCAATATAGTTGCTATCTCTGATGTAGATACACGTGCAATCGTAAGATATATACGTGATAAGGGCGCTATGAATTGTATAATCTCTTCCGAAACATTGGATGTAAAAGTATTACAGGAAAAACTTTCTAAAGTACCTTCCATGATAGGATTGGAGCTTTCATCAAAAGTAAGCACCAAAAAGCCTTATTTTGTTGGTGATCCAAATGCAACATACAAAGTAGCTGTTACTGATTACGGTGTAAAGAAAAACATTTTACGCTCCTTAGCTGAACGCGGATGCTATTTACAAGTGTTCCCGATGAAAACATCTTTTGAAGAAATGATGAAATGGAATCCTGATGGATTTATGATTTCCAACGGTCCCGGTGATCCCGGAGTAATGAAAGACGAAGTAGCAGTAGTTAAAAAGATGATCAACTCCTCTATTCCAACATTTGGAATTTGTTTAGGACATCAGTTGATTGCCGAAGCTTCCGGCATTTCTACTTTTAAAATGCACAAAGGACATCGTGGAATTAATCATCCTGTAAAAAATCTAATTACAGGCAAAAGTGAAATCACTTCTCAAAACCACGGTTTTGGAGTAAAAGCAGAAGATGTTTCCAAAATAAAAAATATGGAAATAACACATATAAATCTTAATGATAAAACCATTGAAGGTTTGCGTTATACCGACAGAAATGTATTCTCTGTACAATACCATCCTGAAGCCTGCCCAGGCCCTTATGATGCACGTTATTTATTTGATGATTTTATTTCCATGATAGCATCTGTAAAAAAAAAGGTTAAAAAAACAGCTTTATCAGCATAATTAGGGTTCACTCAAAAAGTCCGCCCCAATCAATTCTATAAAATTTTTGAAAAAGAAAACAGCCGACTTTATTAATCCAGAAATTTAAAAAAGTAAAGGCGTGCTGTTGCACTAACCTTATCAGGTTAAGTACAACAACAA
>JBBSPS010000114.1:0-12678 GCA_038258655.1 Bacteroidia bacterium | reverse complement strand
TAATACTTACTTGCCAACTTTTTTTGTGTACATCAAAGCCTACATAAATGTTTTCTCCGCTAAAATCTTTTATCTTTGTTTTCATCTGTATAAATTTTTCTAAACTTACACATTACAAACATAAGGGCTTCGTTCCTCGCAGATGATGGATTAAACGTAAGATGCTAAATCAAAATAATTGGTTGCATTTAGTATTGGTTTAACATTTTTCCAACGCTTGTTTCAAATCGGCTATCAACAGATCAGCATCTTCTAAACCAATATACAACCGGACTAAATTCCAAGGCAGAGGGTTTTCAAAACTTTTACTTGCCCCAAGTGCGCATATAGGAAATACCAATGATTCATAACCACCCCAGGAAGTTGCCATAATAAAGCGTTGCAGGCTATCACAAAATTTTTCCGCTTGTTCTTCTTTCTCCACATTTAACAAAATGGAAAGTAAACCTCCTCCTTGTTTCATTTGTTTTTTTGCCAATGCCAATTGAGGATTTTTTGAAGAAAAGGGGTAGTTCAGTTGTTTTATTTTAGGATGGGTTTCTAAAAAATCAGCTATTTTTTTTGCGCTTTCCGCGCTTTTATTCACACGTAATTCAAGCGTTCTTAAGCCGCGTAAAATTAACGCGGCATCCTGAGGAGAAATAATGCTTCCGAGGGTCATGTATTCCTCCGCGAACATTTTCATTATTCTTGTTTTTGTCGTGCATACTACACCTGCAACCGCATCGCTATGGCCATTTAAATATTTAGTTGCGGAATGCACCACAATGTCAACACCAAGTTTAATGGGGGTTTGATTAATAGGTGAGTTATAACTATTGTCAATAATAGTGGTGATGTTTTTTGATTTGGCAAGTTGTGTAATTGCCTCAATGTCCTGCATTTCAAATGTCAATGAATTGGGGCTTTCCAAATAAATCAATTTTGTAGCGGGCTTAATTGCTTTTGCAAAATTTTGCGGTTCCGTTCCATTTACAAATGTACATGTAACACCATATTTTGAAAGATATTTGGTCAGCAGGTTATTGGTCCAGCTATAGGGTTTTTCAATACATACAATATGGTCGCCCGCTTTTACCACACTCATTATTGCAGCAGCTACGGCAGCGCTTCCGCTCGAAAAAACAAGCGCATCTTCTGTGCCTTCCAATGCGGCCATTTTTTTTCTGAGTGTTGCTACTGTGGGATTATATCCTCTTGTATAAAAAGGATTTTCTAATTCGCGCGTTAATTTCTCACGCATTTCAGCTACGTTTTTAAAACAAAAATTAACACTTTGAAATACAGGGGGAGCAACTGATCCGTAGTATTCCTCGCGTTCTTCACCTAAGTGATTAAGGATGTAGGATATGTCCATGGTTTACTTTTTTAATAAGGTGTACTTGCGAAAGTACATATATAACTGGTTGTAAAAAAAATTCCTGAACAAAAAAATTTCCTCTCTCCTTCGACTTCGTTAACGATAAACTTTCAAAAAAAATAAAAAGTGTCACGCAATTTTGCGTGACACTTTTTTTATTCCTTATCAGGAAATTACAAACGTAACCGGATCTGTAAATTCGCCTTGTGATGTTCCTTTCACAATTGCAACACGAAACCAATAACGTTTCATCAGTTCAAGCCCGTCAATCTCAAAAGATGCGATAGTACTTTCACCTGCATTCACCCAAGTTGCATCACCAAAGGGATCTTTTGAATACTGCCATTTGTAGGCTACCCGTTGTCCTCCCGATTTTCTGCGAAGTTTTACACTTGCAGGTGTAGTTCCTTTATCGGCAAATAATATAGGAATGTTAATACTTCCGCGACTTTTCATTTGGATGCCTGCGCTTGAAATAATTGCTTCGGCATTTGCAGGAGTTTGGTTGGCAATAAACTCCACATAGTTTCCCAATGCTGTTAACAAAGCATCAAGTACTATCACCTTGGCGTGCATATCCTCAGTATCCTTTGGCCCGCCTACCTGCGATTTTTTATAGGCGACATCTGCCGCCGTGCTGGCGTTAGTAACACTAATAAGTGTTGGGTTAGGGGTTGTAAAATACGGGTTACCTGTCATTTGCAGAACGGTGATTCCCGCGAATTCCACCTTATTCGGCACCGAACGTCTGTTCAGTTTTAAGCTTACTTTTTTCATAATTTTTGATTTTAATTGTTAATACTACCCTCTTAAACTCACGCTGTGGTAAAAGGATACAGCCATTTAGCATACGGTAGTAATTGGAGGATAAGCGGCGGGAATTTTAAAATAAACGGTAATTACTGTTATGAGTGATATTCCTTTATGTTTAACATAGAGAGTGATGTGATGTAATATAGGTATCATGTTATCTACTTTCTGTATCATGTAGTTTAACATGATACTCATGTTAAATACTTTCGGTATGATGTAGTTTAACATGATACTCATGTTATATACTCTCGGTATGGTGTGGTTTAACATGATACACATGTTATATACTCTCTGTATCGTATAGTTTAACATCATACACATGTTATATACTCTCAGTATCATGTAGTTTAACATCATACACATGTTAAATACTTTCGGTATGATGTGGTTTAACATGATACACATGTTAGATACTCTCGGTATGGTGTGGTTTAACATGATACACATGTTAGATACTCTCGGTATTATGTTGTTTAACATGAAGCGCAGGTGATCTAGCCCCGGTACCATGTTTTTTAAGATGGCATCTGAGTGATTAAGGAATTGTAAAATTGATGAAGAATTTATACCAATTACCGCTTATTGATATTTTGGAATTTTAATACCGGTTAATAGTTCTGATGGTTGCATACCTAATGCTGATGACAATGCAAATAAATTATGCAAGCCGATACCAAAATCTCCCCGTTCGATCCGTTGGATGGTGCGAATATCTATATCACATCTATCAGCAAGTCCCTCTTGAGTTAACTTTTTTGATATTCTTAAGCGTTTTATTTCTGACCCAAATAATTGTAGTTGTTTTAAGTACGCTTTTTCCACACCCCGAAGGTGAAAAAGACTGCACAAAATACTTACGACAATAATGTCGTGTTTAAAAATAAAATGCTATCATTGCATTCGAAAAATTATAATTGATTTTTTAGTACATTTTTATTCATTACTTTCGCCGCATCAATGATTTAAAACTTTTCTAAGACTAAAACCAATAAACCATCATAAACAAATCCCAAAATTAAATTACATGAAAAAAATTCTTTTTACATTCTTCACACTTGTATTGTTTGCTTTACAAGTAAGGGCACAAAACTATACGCCTAACGCATTGTTGGATACAGTATTCGATAAAAGTGGAAATAAATATATTTTAAGTGATATATTGGTTCCTTTTGTTGCCGACCCAGGTAGGGCTACTCAACTAACTTGCGGCTATTTTAATCTGTATCTTGAACCCGGGTGCGGTTTCGAAAATGGTGCAACGGATTATGTGAACAGGCAGAATGTGTTGTGCCAAGTATTTAGTGAAATATCAAATTTTATAGTCTCTCCAAATCCAAGTGTGAAGGTAAATATATGGGTAAGGGATATATCTAAACTCCCTACTAGCAATGGTACTTGTCCTCCATACGCACTTGGACTCGCTACTTCTTTTTATGATGCTCCTGCTGGTCTTTCTAAATCAGGTATTGTTGATGGGGAAGTATGGAAAACAATTAATGCCGGAACCGATTCATATAAAAATGTTACTTCTCCGTTAATATCAATTGGAGGTCAAACAGCGCCATCTAGCGGTGCATTTTATCATGGTATGCTGGCGTTTAATTTTTGCAGCTCCCAAGTAACCTGGAATACCAATTTGTCTATCCCCATTGCTTCAATACCTGCAAATTCTTATGACTTATATTCCGTTGTATTGCATGAAGTTACACATGCGTTGGGTTTTGCTTCTTTAATAGACCAAAACGGAAAATCCAGATTAGGAGCAAACTTTAAATATTATACTCGTTATGATATGTTCCTGAAAAAAGGGGGCCAATCTATTATCACCAATACAGGATCTTGCTCCTCCCTGTACGGATATCAATATAACCCATCACTTAACCTTAATGTACTTGTGGCAGGTGGTATAGCGGGATGTGTCAACACGGGATCTCCAATTGATAATACGGTATGTGCTAATGCGATTACGTTTACCGGAAGTGTAAATCAGGCAGTGTATACTCCTAATTGTTTTGAAATAGGCAGCAGTCTTTCTCATTTTGAAGATCTATGCCATTCACCTACTGCTTATGGAAATGATCTTTATTATGTAATGTCAAATGCTGGGGGCCAAGGGCCTGCGTATGTAAAACGCTACCTTAAGCCTGAAGAAAGAATGGCATTGTGTGACTTAGGTTATCAGGTAAAACCTATTTATGGCTCTTCCGGGAATAGTAGTTTGATAAACTACCAAACTACAGAATGTGGGGTAGGAATGCAGATAGTTGGTATTCATGATGGTATTAACGCAAACGCCACTTATACAAATGTTGTAATTAATAACTCTACGGGTAATCTTATAAGTGGTTTTCTTGCAAATGATATTGGTGCAAATTCTTTTGAATGTCCTGAGGATGTGTATGGCAATGGAACTATTAATTCGGTTACCTCAAACTCGTTTAAATATAATCCTACAGTGCCTGGAGTTGCGCTAATACGTTATGTGCCTATAAACACTACCACTGGTAAAAAAGGTAATATAACATACATTTATATTAGGATTAAAAATACATCCTGTGTATCAAATACATGCCAGATGGTAAATAATGGTGGCTTTGAAAATTCAACGGGTTGCTATGTAATTGGTGATAAAGGGCATTCATCATGTTGGGATACGTTTACCGGTACACCCGATCTATTTGTAAGAACAGCTTGTACATATGGAGACTTTTTTCCACAATTAGGAGTATCAGGATGTGGTTCAGGGATTATAGTACCCGACTCTTGGGATGCATCAGCAGGTAATAACCATTATATAGCTTTGTATGGCAGTGCTATTGGGGCAGAAACAGTGCAGGGTGAATTGTCCTCTCCCATAGTTCCTAATGTACAGTATACATTACGTTTTTGGGAATTTTCAAGAAATTGTAACTTTTCTAGTAAACCTGATAATACAGGTAAAATTTCTTTTGCAGGTAACGATAATACAAATTTGTCGAGTGGTTTAGGAAATTTTGATCCAGCATCTCCTGCATTTATCTATTTGTCAGCAAATACAAAGGATATAAGTTTGATACAAGATGATAAGTGGCATCAATACACAATAAATTTCATCTACACAGGAACAAAAAATTTAAATTCATTATTTGTTTATAATTATAACAGTACCGGTTATCCTTCATACATATATATGGATGATATATCTATTCTTCCTACTTCTTCTGCTGGATCCTTCACACCACCCACTCTTTTATGTCTTGGACAAAATATCGCTGACCTTTCTGTATATGCATTCCCTGCTTCGGGGACCTTTAGTGGCCCCGGAGTAAATAATAATGGGGGCGTTTATAGTTTTAACTCAACAACGGCCGGTATAGGAGACAAGATTATACAATACACTTATACAGCTAGCAATGGATGTGTATATGTTATTCCGGCAGTTATTACTGTATTATCATTACCGATACCAACCGCCACTGCAACACCTTCTACAATATATTCGGGTATAACCAGTCAATTAAATGCCAGCCCTACCGGCGTAGGGTTCACCTATAGCTGGCTACCCACGATAGGATTGACTAGCCCCAATATTGCTAACCCAATAGCATCACCAGCATCAACTACTACATATACCGTAACGGTTAGCAATGGGGGGTGTACAGGAACAGCAACAGTTATTGTAACCGTGGTACCCCCTCCACAATGTTCCCTTAGCTCTATTAATTATGCTGTTACAAATGGCCAGAATTCCAGCACTGTGTTTGGTACCAATGTAACAGTTACAGGCAAAAACATAACCATTACAGGTACCTTAAACATAGATGCAAGTGTTACATTTTCCAATTGCAATATTCTGATGTTAGATGCTACATCAAAGATTCAACTATTAAATACTTCGACTTTACAACTCATTAATCAAACGCATTTATATAGTTGCTCTGTTATGTGGGATGGAATATATGTGCAAAATGGAACTTCATTAATTACCGGAAGCAGCGCATTTATTGAAGATGCGCAACATGCTATAAATGTGGCACAAGGAGGTACAGCAACAATAGACCAAACAATATTTAACAAAAACCTGGTTGCGGTTGAACTTACCGCTAATACACTTGCCACTTCTCCTATTAATATTACAGGTAGCGTAATTACAAGTAGAAATATTCCTTCTGCTGCTTTAACAACAAGTAACCCAACAGTTGCTATGGTAAAGGCAGACATCGTCCTTACCACACCTACTTATACCACCAGCGTTTTAAAATCACCTCTTGCCGACAGGAAAGGATACTGCGGTATAAATGTTACCGATGTAACAACCATTAATATTGGATCAGTAAGCGCTGCAACCAAATTAAACATTTTTGATTGGATTATGTGTGGTATTAATTTAACACGTTCCAATGCTTTAATTTACAATAATCAGTTTCAAAATTTGTTAGGGTATAATATATCTCAACAAACCATTTGCCTTCCACCACCAGCACCATGCTATGATAATTATTATACAAGTGGCTTGGGGATAACTGCTTACGGTACTGCTAATACAGGAACAAACATCGTTACAGTAGGAGGTACTGCCCCCAACCAGGCAAATACATTTAATAATACGTATCGGGCAGTAAGTGTTACAAATTATCAAACACAAAATATTGTTGGTAATAGTATTACTAATACTCGTACAGGGCCATTTACACCACTTGGTACCCTAAATTATGGTCAATATGGTATTAACATTAATTCCCCTACCCCCAACAACACGATAAACATTAGTAATAATACCTTAATTAAAAACTGCGAAACAGGTATATGGGTAAACCGCGGAAGCCTCAATGCTCTTCAAACTACATCGTTAACCATACAAAACAATGGAGATGTTACTATTCCTACACCTTCTATTACAGCCGATGCCAACGGGTATTGTAAAACAGGAATTTATGTAAGCGATTTGAATACTTCCTCCACACCTGCATCAGGCGTTTGGAGCATTTCCAATAACGCCATAAGCGAAGCTGCTACTGGTATTAGCTTATTGAATGTAAAAAAACCGGCCGGTGCGCCTTATAATTTTCAAGTAACATACAACAGCATAAAAACACGCTATGCCACAACAGGCAATACCAACGGCATTATGGCAAAAGGATGTAACAGTGTGGAAATAACCGCCAACCATACCAATTACACTATCCCGACTGCTCATCCATACTCTTATGAAACCAATGGTAATTTATTAGCTTACGGTATTTATTTACAAAATAGCAGCAATATGCTGGTAAGCTGTAATACCGTAGAAAGAGCGGCACGTAGCTTGGTGTTTTACAACAACTGCTTAAGCAGTGCGCTGGCAAATACCCATGTGGGGGTATTTTCAAACACCATGAGCAGGGCGCAGGATGGCTTTGTATTATTAACCAGCGGTATTATAGGTCAGCAGGGCGATGCCAGCATTATGGCAAGTGATAATAAATGGGATTTAACCACCACACCTACTACCTTTACACGCTCGCAAACCATGGCGGATAATAGCGATGCGAATAGTTCAAAATTATATGTACATAATACGCCGGCAACATTGCCGACAACTAATGCTCTTATAGGCATCGCTACTCCATATTCATCGATAACTTTACCTATAACCACCGGAGGAGCCAATGGCTGCGGAGGTGTGCCGCCTGCTTTAATGGCACAGACACAAAACACTTCAGCAAGCAACACAACATCCTACGGTAATGAGCTGAAAACAATAGCGCAAGATACCAAACCATTGGCTGCTTATAGTGATGCCGCGCATTGGGATCGTAACCGTTTTGTTTACAACGAGGTAAAAAATAATACTGCCTTAAGTAAAAACAATACAGCTTTACAAAGTTTCTATACTAAAAATACTTCTGGTACTATTGGTAAGTTGGCGAGTATTGAAGATAAAATTACTACGGGTGATTATGCAGGTGCAAACAGTATCAACACAGGCATTAAACCAACGCTTACAATAGAACAAAATCAGCAAACCATTAATGATTTAATATTGCGTAAACTGTTAAATGTAAATTACGTTTATTCTGATGGTGATAAAACAACATTAAGTTCCATTGCCAACCAATGCCCTGTAGATGGAGGTAATGCAGTTTATCAGGCACGAGTATTATTAATGACAATTAATAATACGGTGATAGATTTTGTTGATAATTGCATTGTGGGTAAAACTGCTGGAAGATCAATGGAAGAGATTCCTCTTGATACTGCCACAGTAATAGATGCTAGAAGCAAAGCGTTCAAATTATATCCAAACCCTAACGATGGGAATATGATTTTTGAATACTCATTAGAGGAACAATCGTCAGGAACGTTTATATTATATGATATTACCGGAAGGGTAATTAATAAATATAAATTAACAGCAGGGCAAAGTAATGAGTTAAAAATTTCTGAAAATGAATTAAATAACGGAGTTTATTTTTATTCGGTAATTATTGATAACAGTATAAAAGCATATTCTAAAATTGTAATAGTTAAATAAGACTAAATATAGTTTCTTTGTATAATGAAATTTTCGTTTTCATATTACATAAGGCCGATGCTCAGAATTATAATTCTGAGCATCGGCTTTTTTAAAAAAGTCGATGCTCAGAATTTAGTACCGAATGGAGATTTTGAAAATTATTCAAGTTGCCCAATAACTGCGGGACAAATCTATCTCGCCCCCCCTTGGGGTTATATTTTAGGGGGAGGGGGCGGGTCACCTGATTATTTTAATAGTTGTGCCACTCCTTTTACTTCGGGTGTCCCTTTTAATTATTTCGGTTATCAGTATGCGCATAGTGGCAATGCGTATGCTCATGTTGGGATATATGTTCCAAGTTCTACTACATATAATAGGGAGTATATGCAATCACCACTTAAAGATAGTTTAAAGGCTGGTGAGGAATATTTTATAGCATTTTATGTTTCGTTACCAAATGATTGCCAATACGCTGCTGATGGTATAGGGGCTTATTTTTCTGTAACACCTGTTTCGAGTACATTAAATACTGTTTTACCATATACAGCACAAGTGAATAACCCTACCGGTAATATCCTAACGGATACCATGGACTGGACAAAAATAAGCGGCAGCTTTATAGCTACAGGAGGTGAAAAATATATTGTTATAGGAAATTTTAAGGATGATGCAAATACAAGTAGTATTATTTTTAATAGTACAGGCATACAACCATTTGCCGGTTATTATATAGACGATGTATCAGTAAGCTTAATAGAGAAAGTAAAAGCAGGAGCAAACCAAAGTATATGCTTAAATGATAGCATACTAATAGGTCCTGCAATTAATGATGTAGGTGCCTATAGCTGGTCACCGGTTGCTGGTTTAAGTAATGCTACTATTGCACAACCAATTGCAAAACCTTTGCAAACAACCACCTACACACTTACCAAAACAACAGCCTGTGATGTAAGCAAAGATACTGTAACAATTACTGTTATAGTTGATTGCGTTCGATCTGAAATAAAAATCCCTAATGTGTTTTCACCCAATAGTGATGGAACAAATGATGTTTTTTCCATTACAAGTAAAAATATAAAAACACTTAATTGTAAAATATACAACCGTTGGGGCGTTGAAGTTATAAGTTATAAGTTAGGAGTTATAAGTTCAAATGCAACCAACATAGATATTTGGGATGGCAGAACAACGGCAGGTTTGGAATGTGCTGAAGGAGTTTATTATTATGTGCTTAGTGCAACAGGATTTGATGATAAGGAATATAAAGAGAAAGGGTTTTTGCAATTGGTGAGGTAAAACCCCTGCCCTAAAGGGGCATAACTTAAGCGAAACGTAAAAATAAATTGAACAATAAAAATAAAGAATATGAAAAAAATTATTTTATGTTTAATGTTATTGCAAAGAAGTATGTAAGCAGCTTGAGCGCTGCCAACACATTGGTATGGAGTTCCTCCCCTTCGGGGAGGTTAGGAGGGGCTTCCAATTAATAATACTGTGATAGATTTTGTTGATAATTGCAATGTGGTAGCAGGAAGATCAATGGAAGAAGCTCCAATTGACACAGCCGCATCAAATCATCAAACTATCACAACTTCAAATTATAAATTGTATCCAAACCCTAACGATGGTAACATGATCTTTGAATACTCATTACAGGAACACTCGTCTGGAACATTTATATTGTATGATATTACCGGAAGGGTAATTAATAAATATAAGTTAACAGCAGGTCAAAGCAATGCGTTAAAAATTTCTGAAAACGAATTAAATAATGGAGTTTATTTTTATTCTGTGACTATTGATAACAGTGTAAAAGCATTTAGTAAAATAGTAATCGTAAAATAATATAAAGTTAAAATAAAATAACCCCTTTGTGCATTATTGTACAAAGGGGTTTATCTTTGTATGAATGGAAGAACCGTTTGTATATTCTATAAAGCAAATGATCAGAATAACAATTCTGATTCCATGTTTTATAAATATAACAGATGCTCAGAATATAGTCCAGAATTGGAGCCTTGAAACCTTTAGCACATGCCCTTCTACAGGAGGTCAAATTAATTATGCAACATATTGGTCAAATCCAACTTCTCCTACATTGGCTAGCCCCGATTATTTTAACTCTTGTGATGTCTCTAATGCCCTTAGTGTTCCGTTTAATGTTTTTGGTTATCAATTTGCAAAAAATGGACAAGCGTATGCAGGTATTTATGTTGCTACAAGAATGATTACTAATGGTCCTTTAGAAGGCAGGGAATACATTCAAAATGTTTTATCAGACACCTTACGCAAAGGAAAAAATTATTGTGTAGAGTTTTATGTTTCCCGCGCGGATTACAGTACAGTTGCAATTACTAAAATAGGCGCTTATTTATCAAATACGGCTATTTATGCTAATACAGTCAAAAACTTGGCCTATTCACCTCAAATAGTTTCTCCATCAGGTCTTTTTATTATAGATACTTTAAATTGGACAAAAATATCCGGTATATATACTTCTATCGGAGGTGAAAAATATATTACAATAGGCAATTTTAATGATGTTGCCAATACAGATAGTCTGTTCATGCCTATAACAGCTATCAATGCTCGTTTTTCATATTATTACATAGACGATGTAAGCATAACAGAATGTGATACTACTACTACTATAAGTAGTTTAATGATGCCAAATATATTCACTCCCAACAATGATGGAACAAATGACGTGTTTAGCATTCCAAGTAAAAATATAAAAATATTGAACTGTAAAATATACAACCGTTGGGGCATACTTGTAGGAGAATTAAAAAATGCAAATGAAGTATGGGACGGAAGAACCACAGCTGGATTGGAATGTACAGATGGAGTTTATTATTATGTGCTTATTGCAAAAGGTTTAGATGAGAAAGAATATAATGAGAAGGGGTTTGTGCAGTTAATGAAATAATTACCGTTTAAACGGTTATCCTACCGCTAAATAAACAAAGACCACCTTTAAGTAATTAGTCCTATATTGTTACAATTAATAAAGTAGTTTTCCATTGAATTTAAAACTTATGCTATGAAAAAATCTATTCTATTATTCGAAATATTCGCTCAATTCCTTTAATACAAGTAATAACAGCAATTTATATATACCTAAAAATTCATTCGTTACCTTAAATAACCAACCTGTTACAGGGGCAATTACCATTGAAGTAAAAGAAATATTAAATAAAAAAGATATGATCTTAAGCGGTATTTTTTCTGTTTCAGGAGACCAACCTCTTGTTTCAGGTGGGGAATACTTTATTAAAGCAACACAAAATGGTGCTGAACTTAAGTTGGTATCAGCTAGCCATGTGTTAGTATCATCCACCCAAAAAGGGGTCCAAGACAAAAACATGCAGGTATTTTATGCAAACAATATGGATGAAAATACAACTTGGGGGTCTCCTACAATTACTGATACTGTAAAGATTGGAATAGATTTTACAAATATATTTTATTATGCAATACCTGTTAATAATTTACATTGGGTTAACTGCGATCATTTTTTAAATGTTCCAGGAATAAAAACAGATGTTAAGGCTACTATAAATGGTTCAGATAACAATAACAATACGAAAGTGTTTGTTTCGTTTGATAGTTTAAACTCTGCGTCTTTGTTTAGTTTTTATTCTAATCCTTATTTTACTTCAAGTATAAAGCAATTGCCTATTGGTTTAAAAGTAACTTTCGTTGCTCTTTCAAAAATAAATGGAAATTATTTTTCCGCATTTCAGTCCACAACAATTATAGATAATCACATTGAAAATTTAACGCTTAGCCCAACCATAATTGATGATTTCAAATTGCAACTTGATACGTTGCATTAAAACGATTTGAATAATGGTATTTATTTGTATCGAGTTAAGGGGGCTTTAAGTAGTCGCACCTCAAAAAGTCGTTTTAAGCTTTTGAGTAAATAAATGGTGATAGTAGTACCCGATTATTAGTGCGAATAAATTTTCAACAAAAACTGTATCCCTCTGCTTCCAGAGGTTTATGACTCGTTTAAAGTTCATAG
>JBBSPS010000113.1:0-12736 GCA_038258655.1 Bacteroidia bacterium | reverse complement strand
TGGTACAGCATCACAGCAAGTGGTTGTGGGATCGGCTTTAACTCCGGCTATAACAGGTACAACAACAATATGTAATGGAAGTTCTACAACATTGAGTACAAGTGGAGGTGGTACTTATTCTTGGAATGATGGCTCAACAACATCATCTATAACCGTTACACCAGTAATAACAACAACATACTCTGTAACAGTAACCAATGGAACTTGCAGCGGAACAGCATCACAGCAAGTGGTTGTGGGAGCGGCTTTAAATCCGACTATAACAGGTACAACAACAATATGCAATGGAGGATCTACTATATTGAGTA
Source organism: Bacteroidia bacterium (assembly GCA_038258655.1). Lineage (GTDB taxonomy): Bacteria > Bacteroidota > Bacteroidia > 2-12-FULL-35-15 > 2-12-FULL-35-15 > 2-12-FULL-35-15. Next base: position 12,428 of record JBBSPS010000113.1, on the reverse strand, counting down.
CAAGTGGAGGTGGTATTTATTCCTGGAATGATGGCTCAACAACATCATCTATAACTGTTACACCCGTAATAACAACAACATACTCTGTAACAGTAACCAATGGTAGTTGCAGTGGTACGGCATCTCAGCAGGTAACAGTAAACCCAAATCCTGTTCCATCAATATCTGGAATAAAAACAATATGCAGCGGAAATTCAACTACATTGAGTACCAGCGCAGTTGGAACATATATATGGAGCAACAGCGGTTCTACAACATCGGCTATAACAATTACACCTGCATCAACTACTACTTACTCACTTACAGTTACCAATGGAACTTGCAATAATACCGCAACACAAGTAGTAACAGTAATTCCACCGGTGGTGGCGAATATCACAGGTAATAATATTTGTGCAGGAAGCAGTACAACACTTACCGCCACAGGTGGGACATCCTATGTATGGAATACAGGGGCAACAACCGCGGCAATTACAGTATCTCCTGTGATAGCTACCACCTATTCTGTAATAGCATCAAAAGGCGGGTGTGCAAGTACAGCGGGTTATACAGTATCAGTAAATCCTGCGCCGATTGCTACAGTGGGCCCTGATGTAACCATTAGTTATGGAAATACTACCACCCTCATTGCGAGTGGTGGCGACCAACCGGATTAAATTGTAGTAATTGTCCAAATCCTATTGCATCGCCAACAGCAACCACACAGTATTGTGTAACAGTAACTAATACAAATGGTTGTAATGACGGTGCTTGTATGACAGTAACAGTGGATTTACAATGCGGTGAGGTGTTTGTTCCTAACGCGTTTTCTCCAAACAATGATGGCGAGAATGATCTGGAATGTGTATTTGGAAAATGTATCCAAACAATGACATTTGCTATTTATGATCGTTGGGGAGAAAAAGTATTTGATACTACTGATCCGAAAAAATGTTGGGATGGTATTTATAAAGGCGAAGTGATGAATACCGCCGTGTTTGTTTATTACCTGGATGCGACACTTATTACAGGTGAAAAAATTAAGAAAAAAGGAAATATTAGTTTAGTGAGATAAAGGCAAATTTGTCGATTTTTGAAAAAAAGATTTTTTTTCCACTCAAAACAAACTTTATTTATGCTGGTAAAATCCGAAATAATAAAAACAAAAATTTCTGAAATATGGCTCGATGAGAAGGGAATATTAAATGTAAAAATAATTGAAGGAGCGGACTTCACGTATGATGAAGTTGAAATTTGCTTTGATGCATATAAGCAACTTGGATGTGGTGAAAATAATAAAGTACTTCAATTAATGCATGCGAAAGTTAACGCTGCTATGAGCAAAGAAGCAAGAGAGCTTGTGGCAAAAAAAGGAAAAGATTTTTTTATTGCTTCAGCTGTTGTCACTGATAATTTAGCAGTGAGGTTAATCGCTAACTTTATTAGTAAATTTTATAAACTGGATTTTCCTTTTAAAATATTCGATTCGGAAGAAAAAGCATTGGAGTGGTTGTTGAAATTTAGGAAATAACGCAATTAAAATATTTCGAAAATGCGTCTGAAAATAATTCCGGACGCATTTTCTATTTAAAATAGTTTTGTGTTGTATCTTTTTACGTTTACTGCATTATTAAATCAAACAAAATAAAACGGTGAACGCCCATCATAAAAATGATACCGAAATACAACAAGAGTTGCAGCAAATAGAAGCTGCAAAAGTTAATCCTGCGCAGTTTGATGTATTGTATGAAAGATATTACAAGCTAATATTTGTTTTTGTTTATCGCAGAACAAGTGATGAAGAATTAACTGCCGACCTTACTTCGCATGTATTTTTAAAAGCGCTTATTAATATTAAAAAATACGAGTTTAAAGGTGTGCCATTTTCGGCATGGTTATTTCGAATTGCCTTTAACGAAATTAACATGTATTTTAGAAAAAATAATTCTAATCGTATTGTAAGTTTGGGACAAAACAACATTAATCAAATTGCTCAGGAGGTTGAGTTAGAAGATACTTCAGAAGTACAGGGTAAAATGATGATAGCCTTAAAACAATTAGATTATCCTGATATTCAATTAATAGAATTACGTTTTTTTGAAAAACATTCATTCGCAGAAATAGGCGAAATAATTGGTATAACCGAGAATAATGCGAAAGTAAAAGTGTATCGTATCCTGGAGAAATTGAAAAAAGTTATAAGTTATAAGTGATGAGTAATAAGTAATAAGTGATGAGTTATAAGTGATACGTTATGAGTGATGAGTTATAAGTATAAAGAAAAATAAATGACTAACATAAAATTCAATATTGATAAACCTGATCTGCCTGATGAACAGATTAATAAACATAAAGATTTTAAAAAGCTGATCTATAATTATCAGTCGGCTACAAAACCTTTGTATAAAACACCTTTGTATAAAAACAAAAAAGTGTTTCTGATCATATTATTAATTTTACTCGTGATGTACGTTATCGTAGAAATTCTTGAAAAATAAAAATTTGGAAATAACTTCTAAAAAATATTATTCGTTTTAGCTCAGTATAAACTGAGTGGAAATATGAGCGATGGCTTTGAAAATAATTATACTGTAATTTTTTCCTAATGAAAATTTAAACAAACCCTTAAAGTATAATTATGATTGTTCCCATAATAATACAAATAGCGCCAATTGCAGTTTTTAAGGTCAATGTTTCACCAAGAAAAATGATCGCGAAAATGATCGCGAAAGCTACACTAAGTTTATCAATGGGCGCAACTTGTGAAACTTTTCCTAATTGCAATGCTTTGAAATAAAATATCCATGATAATCCTGTAACAATACCTGAAAGGATCAGGAATGTTAAATTATGTTTTGTCAATGAACCTATCGAATTTATTCCTCCTCTGAAAAATGCGATTGACCAAGCTAAAATTAAAATTACGACGGTTCGTATAGCTGTCGCCAGGTCAGTATCAACATTCTTTATTCCGATCTTTGCAAAAATGGCTGTAAGCGCCGCAAAAAAAGCTGATAATAAAGCGTAGGTCCACCACATAGTATTTTTAATATAGTGATCAAAAGTAGCCAATAAAATTTCCAAAATGCTTTAAACTATGGAATTTCATAAAAACCACATCTATCAATAAAAAAGTATAAATTTGTATGTTATGGTGGCACTTGGCCACAAACTTGATCATTAAATTATTGTTAATTAATTAAAAGCACATCGTTTACGCAAAGGCGGATCATTTTATGAAGAAGCATTTAAGGATCATTTACTTTTTGCTGCTACTAGGGCTTAATGTCACTGCTCTTAAAGCTCAAACGGCTTTTGTTTCAGAAGAAGAATTAAAGAAACAAGCCTTAAAACTGTTTGAGGAGGATCAGTTTGAAGACGCTTACCCACTTTACACACAATTAACCAGTAATTATCCCAAAGACCCTAATTACAATTATCGCTTAGGTGTATGTATGTTATACGCCAGTGAGGATAAAGAAAAACCCATTTCTTATTTAGAGTTTGCTTCCCAAAAACAGGGTGTGGATAAAGAGGTACTTTTTTATCTCGCGAAAGCCTACCATTTAAATTACCGGTTTGATGATGCAATTAATAAGTACAAAGCCTATAAGAAAGTAGCGTCATCAGCGAGAGCTGAAAAATTGCAGGTTGACAGGCAAATTGAAATGTGCAACAACGGAAAAAAATTGCTGCACAACTTAACCGATCTTGTGGTGATCGATAAAAAAGAAATGAGACATGCCGATTTTTTTCGGGCGTATGATGTTTCAGGTATAGGAGGCAAGCTGCTTGTAAAGCCTGATGAAGAGCAATTTAAAACAGCGCTCGATAAAAAGAAAAAAGAAACATCCATTATCTATCTTTCCTCTGACAATAATCAAATTTATTTTTCCAGTTATGGTACTGACCCTGAGCGGGGTAAAGATATTTATGTGATACGCAGATTACCGCCAGGTGCATGGAGCGCGCCCCAAACACTTGGATACCCTATAAACACTGAATTTGATGAAGATTATCCCTTTCTACATCCCAATGGAAAAGTGTTGTATTTCTGTTCAAAGGGCCATAACTCTATGGGAGGTTATGACATCTTTAAATCTATATTGAATGAAGAAACAGGTACATGGAACAAGCCTGTAAATATGGATTTCCCTATCAATACACCCGATGACGATATTTTGTATGTAACCACCGAAGATGAAAAAGAAGCTTATTTTTCTTCGGCACGTTCAAGCGCGAGCGGCCAAACGGCTGTATATCATATTAAGTCGGATCGCAGAGCGATTGATAAAGCGATTATTAAAGGCAACCTCGTTAAAAACAGGGAGCATCAAAGTTCCGATATAAAGATCACTGTAAAGGATATGAAAGACAATTCGATACTGGGGATTTTTAACTCCAAGACCGACGGCGGATATTTTATTACTCTTCCTAATGGAGGAAAATTTTTATTTACTGTTGAGTCGCCTGATTTTACAACACAATCAGAGATGGTCTCGCTTCCTGTTCAGAGTTCATTTACTCCATTAAAACAAGAGATCAGTTACGATACGGGTACTGATAAATTGGCTGTTAAGAATTTATTTGATCAAACAGCTGAAGATGATGCAGGTTACCTTTCTGTGTTAAGTTTGATCAAGGAAAAATCAAGACTGGAAGTGAATGTAAATGATGTTGTAGATAATACACCACCTTCATCGGCTGATACTGTAACAACACCTAATCAACCTGCTAATGCAGTTCCGTTGGCTAACGGAACCTCTAAAAAGTCACCTGCGTTGAGCAATGACGATATTATAAAAATAGCTTACGCTGACGCAAAAGATGCGGATACTGAAGCCAAAGAAGCGCAGGAACAAGCGGACATTGCGTTAAGCCTCGCTAATCAAAATAATGAATCGGCGCAAGCAAAAACGAAAGAAGTTAAGCAGTTGTTTGAAGATGTTGCTAAAACAACTGATAACAGTCAAAAGCAAACAGCTACTGATCAGGCAAATGCGGCAAGTAAAGAAGCCGAACAATTAAACAGCGCGACTGTGGCGGCATTTAACATAGCTAAAAAGTTAGAAAAGAGCGCTGCCACAAAACAGCAGGAAGCGGATTTATCGCTGAAATACGCGAAGGACTTGGAAACAGCTGTAAAAGCAAAAAACTCAACAGATGCCTTAACTAAATTAGATGACCAAAAACAAAAATTAGAAGTGCTGAGCCAGGAAAAAACAAGCGCTGATGATATTGTGAGTAGCTTGAAAATAGATTCGGATACCAAACAACGTGAGTTAACAAACGCGCTTCAAGCAACTACTGATATAAAACAAGAGATCACGGATAATATCACCCTGATGGGAAATGTGCAACAGGATGCTGATAAAACAAAAAATGAGCAGCTAAAAAAAGGTTTGACAGATCAAATAGCGGATCTCAAACAAGAAAATATTGATAAACAAAAGGAATTAGAACAGAGTGAGATAAAGGTTGCACGATTACAAAAAGAATTTAATGGCATCAAAAATGAAACTGAATTAGTGAATACAGTAATTGACCGGTCTAAAAACGGAACGAATGAAACCGCCGCGGCAAGTGTGGTTGATATTGATAAAAATAAATTAGAGCAACAGGTAAATACGATAAAAAATGCTACTCCTACAACTCCGGATATTCCTGCTGTTGCCGCCGAAACTCTACCGTCAGCTACGAATAAAGCGAAGGTTGATGTTGAAACATTAACAAAAGTTAATCAGAAATACAATGATAATTTAACGGCTGTTGAAAAAATTGAGAATGTATCTGAGCGCGAGAAAACAAAAGCGGATGTTTTGAAAAAATGGTCGGAAGAAATAGATACGGAAGTAACAAAACAAAAACAGGATTTTATAGCGGCTTCCGATCCTGAAACAAAATCTTTACTTGCTAATAGCATTACTACCGGACAGCAACTTTCGAAAGAAAAACAAACACAGGCGGATGAAAGTTTAGCCAAAGTAGAAACATTAAAACAACAGGAAATTATCGCGGTTGCCGATAAAACTACCGATACAATTGCAAAAACAACGAATACAACAAGCGCGGCAATTACAGAAACAACAAACCCGGCAAATGCAGTGGTAGATAATAAAACTGTTGTAGAAGATACAGTAGCATTGGTTAAGTTGAATCAGGAATACAATGAAAATATAGTTTCCGCAGAAAAGATCGAAAATGCAATGGAGCGTGAAAAAACAAAAGCGGAAGTATTGAAAAAGTGGGCAGGAGCAATAGATACCCAGGTAGCAAAAGAAAAACAAGATTTTATAAATGCTACCGATCCTGAAACAAAAACGTTGCTTGCTAATAGTATAAGTGATGGGGAGCAGCTTTCAAAAGAAAAACAAATGCGGGCAAGCGAAAGTTTAGCGAAAGCGGAAACATTAAAACAACAAAATAATGCGGCCGAAAATTCGGTTGTTGCAAAGCCGATTGTTGAAACTCCAATACCAGCAAACCCAACAAATGTAGCAGCAACCACAACAATTCAAGATACTATCAACGGAAATAAAAACAATGGGGATGTTTCAGAAAAACAATTTATTTATACAATGCCTTCGGCAGTTGCGCAAGTTTCACGAGCAAATATTCTTACTAAACAAGCGGCCGACCTGAAAAGCCAGTCCAACGAATTGAAAAGTAAAGCTGAAACACAAACAGTGATAGAAGAAAGAAATGCCACGTACGCTCAAGCTGATGAGGTAACTAAACAAGCGGAAAATAAAAAGATTGAAGCAGCCACAGTAATTGCTGCAGCTAATAAAACAGAATTTACAACCAACCAAAACCGGTTGGATCAAATAGCTGAAGCAGCCGCGGCTAACCCTGCTGATGACCTTTCAATGGCGGAAATGATGAAGGACGAAGCGAAAATTTATTTCGATAAAGCGCAAAAATTAAGAACCGATGCCGGTGCTTCAGACACCTATTATTTAAAAGAAATGGCATTTGATGAAGCCTATACAAATGAAATGATGGCTTTGGAAAAACAGAAAAATGCCAATGATATTTATAAAAAATACAATTCAAACTTTGTAGCTGCCAATGCTACTAAACCTGCCGTTACTTCTAATCCTATTGTTAAAACGACTCCAAAAACGACTCCAGCTGTTCCAACAAACACAGTCAATCCTGTTGTAATAAATAATAAAACAACTGATGTTAAGGATTTAACTACAAAAAATATAAGGCCTAACGACACTTTAATGATCTATTCAAATCCGCCGCTTATAAGAGATTCTACTACCGACAATAACCAGATAAAAAATAACCCTTCCATAACGCCGTCAATTGCTAACGCGAAAAATACAGCAACTACCAAAACGGTTACGAATGTTAACCCATCAATAAATAAACAGTCAGCAGTTACACTTGCGAGTAACGAAAAATTTGAAAAAAAATCTATCGTTGAATATTCAGCTGCAAAACCAATCCCGGTAAACGAAAAATTGCCGGAAGGTTTAATATTTAAAGTTCAGATTGGCGCTTTTCGGAATCCAATACCTCAAAATTTATTTAATGGAATGGCGCCTATCACAGGTGAAACTACACCACAAGGATTTACAAGATATACTGCGGGGGTATTTGTTAAATTCCCTACTGCTGATAAAGTAAAAAATGAAATTAGAAACCTTGGATATAAAGATGCGTTTGTGGTTGCATTTTTAAATGGTAAACGTATTCCGATCAATGAAGCACTAACGTTGGCAGGCATTGACCCTTCAAGTGTTTTACAAACAAGTTCAACCCCAACAAACGCTACTACACTAATAAGCAATGGCACAACGCCTGTTGCAAATAATTCAACAACTCAACCGGTAAATCCTGATGCTGCGCCAACACAAAATGTATCCGTGGTAAACGGATTGTTTTATACTGTTCAGATAGGCGTTTATTCCCAAGTGGTTACGGCTGACAAGTTACATAATATACAACCTTTGTATTCTGAAACAACGGCCAATGGCATGTTACGTTACAATACAGGTGTTTATAATAATGTACCAAGAGCGGTAGAAGCAAAAAATATGGCAATTAACGCAGGTATTAATGATGCATTTGTTACAGCATATTATAACGGAAAACGAATTTTAATGAGCGAAGCTTCTTTGTTAACGGCGCAGGGAGCAAATGTGTTTTCAGCAGGATTGAATGTAAATGCTTTGCCAACACTTAGCAGCGGACGTAAAACAAATATTCAACAACCGGCAATAAAAACAATTAATACACCTCAAGTAACAACTAATACCCAACAACTAGTAACTAAAAACGAACAACCGGTTGTAAATAAAGAATTGAAAGCTGCAGTGGCAAAAAACAATCCAATGCAAATAGATCCAGGAGTAGTATTTAAAGTACAAATAGGAGCTTTTAAAGATGAAGTACCAATAGATATCGCGAACAAATTTTTACAAATTGCCGACAAAGGAATTAAAAATTACAGTGATGAAAAAGGCTTAACAGTTTATACTGTTGGAAATTTTAAAAGCTATGAAGAAGCAAACAAAACAAAAACCGATGTAATTGCGGAAGGTATTATCGATGCGTTTGTAGTAGCTTACAGTGATGGTAAAAAAATAACACTTGACGAAGCAAAACAATTGATCAATAAATAAAATTTTTAATTCATTGGAAGTAGCCATAAAAAAACGCCCGGTATTGCTCACAATTGTTTGTGTGATGGGGTATGTTTGGATCGTATTTAGCTTGCCTGCCGTGTTCTCCCCTGCAATAAAAAAATTAGGCGATTGGTATCCGGCTTTATTCGGGCTGATTGTAGCGGCAAGTTTTATTTCTTATGTTGGCGTATGGCACATGAAACGCTGGGGAGTTAATTTATTCCTTCTTACTTTTTTTATAAAAGAAATTTTACTTATTCTGATCAATGACCTTAGTTACGTAGGAATTACAATTTCAGTGTTCTTTATTTCTACAATGGTTGTGTTTTACAAAAGGATGGATGTGAATTTATGATCTTATAAAATATGTTCTACAAACTACTTATAAAACCTAGCTTTTTTTTATTTCCCCCCGAAACAATACATCATTTTGTTTTTAAAATAATTAAATTGTTTTCCGCTATTCCAGGTATTTCTAGGATAACCCGTAGTGTATATGTTGTAAATGATAAACGACTGGAGCGCACATTATTCGGGCTTACATTCCCAAACCCTGTTGGGCTTGCAGCTGGTTTTGATAAAGACGCAAAATTGTATGATGAGCTGGGTAATTACGGATTTGGCCATATTGAAATAGGTACACTTACACCTAAACCACAACCAGGAAATGAAAAACCCCGTATGTTTCGTTTACCTGAAGATGAAGCGTTGATCAATCGTATGGGGTTTAATAATGAAGGTGTAGAGGCCGCTGTTAAACGGTTGAAAAAACGTAAAAGTAAAATCATTATTGGTGGGAATATTGGTAAAAATAAAGTTACTCCAAACGAAGAAGCAGTGAGTGATTATGAGAAATGTTTTGAAGCGTTATTCGATTATGTGGATTATTTTATAGTGAATGTGAGTTCGCCTAATACACCTAATTTACGAGCGTTGCAGGACAAAGTGCCATTGACTAAATTATTGTTACGATTAAAACAATTAAATAAAAAATTAGCACAAGCTAAAACCTCTTCCCCTTCGGGGAGGGCAGGGGAGGGGTTACCAATTCTTTTAAAAATTGCTCCCGATCTCACTAACGAACAGTTGGATGATATTATTGACATCGTTAAAGAAACGAAAATTGATGGCGTAGTTGCAACAAATACAACTATTTCAAGAGAAGGCCTTAAAACCCAGGAATCAAAACTCAAAACTATTGGAGCAGGAGGATTGAGTGGTAAGCCATTAGCAAAGCGCTCAACCGAAGTTATAAAATATTTAAGTGATAAGTCAAACAAGGCATTTCCGATCATTGCTGTAGGAGGCGTTCATACTGCGGAAGATGCGATTGAAAAATTGAATGCAGGTGCAAGCCTTGTACAAATCTATACAGGTTTTATTTATGAAGGGCCGGGAATTGTAAAGCGTATTAATAAACAGATATTAGCTAAGCAAATAGGCAATTGGACAGTAGGCAATAAAATAATTTAAATAATCCGCGTAAATCATAATGATCCGCGTTATCTGCGTTCCAGCATAAACAGATTTATAAATTTGTATTTATTTGTAATTTGTAAAAAATGAAACTAATTGAATGTCCGCGCGACGCGATGCAAGGTATCCACGAATTTATACCTGCCGAAAAAAAGGTGGCGTATATCAATTCCATTTTAAAAGCAGGTTTTGATACAGTGGATTTTGGCAGTTTCGTTTCTCCTAAAGCGATTCCCCAGATGCGTGATACTACGGAAGTTTTGGAGCAATTGGATCTGTCAACTACAAGATCGAAATTGCTTGCTATCATTGCTAATGTACGCGGCGCACAAGATGCAGTTGAGTTTGAAGAGATCACCTATTTAGGTTTTCCATTTTCTATTTCAGAAACATTTCAGCAACGCAATACCAATTCATCCATGGACGAATCATTAATTAGGGTGGAAGAAATACAGGATTTGTGTATCCGGAACAAAAAAAAATTGGTAGTTTATATTTCAATGGCATTTGGTAATCCTTATGGAGATGAGTGGAGCAGTGATGTTGCAATTACCTGGACAAAACGATTGGCACAAATGGGGATAAAAATTATTGCATTGTCTGATACTATTGGTGTTTCCAACCCGTCAACTATTTCTTCCTTGTTTTCAAAATTAATCCCTGAATTTCCCGGAATTGAAATTGGCGCTCATTTGCATACAACACCTGATACTTGGGAAGAAAAAGTACATGCTGCTTACACCAGCGGTTGCCGTAGGTTTGATAGTGCCATTAAAGGTTATGGTGGCTGCCCGATGGCTGCCGATAAACTCACAGGCAATATGCCAACAGAAAACCTGCTGGGTTATTTTAAGAAAAATAATATTTCCACAGGCATTGATGAAAACGCTTTCGCGGAAGCTATGAAAGTAGCTGTTAATACATTCCCACTTTTAAATGACGATTGATAAACGAATAAATACTTTTGTGCAGTTGGGGCTATTCTTACAACAGTTTTCTGAAGAGAAGCTGCAAAAAGATGATGCGTTGAATGCAACGTACTATAGTGATTTTGAACAGTTAATTAAAACCGTTTATATTCATAATCCCTGGTTTACTGAAGATAATGTACGTAGTGCTATTAAAGCTATCGCAGATAGCTTGATCCAGACGCAACTCATAGATTGGATTTCTATTTATATTAAAGAACTAGAAAAAAACAAAAAACCACAGCGCGTTGCAGTAATCATGGCCGGTAATATTCCAATGGTAGGCTTTCATGATATGTTATGTGTGTTGATCTCAGGGAATATATTTGTCGGAAAATTATCATCTGACGATAAATTTCTTTTACCTTTTATTTCAAAAATAATAATTGCTATTGAGCCGGAATTTGCAGATTATATTGAATTTACCGAGGGACAATTAAAAAATATGAATGCTGTGATTGCTACAGGCAGCAATAACTCAGCGCGATATTTTGAATATTATTTTGGGAAATACCCAAACATTATTCGTAAAAACAGGAACTCAACAGCTGTACTTACTGGCGCGGAAAACGTAAATGAATTGCGGCTTTTAGGGAAAGATATTTTTCAATATTTTGGTTTAGGCTGTCGCAATGTTTCCAAACTATTTGTTCCGAAAGATTATACGTTTGATACATTTTATGAATCCATTTTTGAATATCAAAATATTATCAATAATAATAAATACGGCAATAATTACGATTATAATCGAACAGTTTACTTAATGAGTAATAATCCTTCTTTATTGGATAATAATTTTTTATTGTTGAAAGAAGATGTTTCTTATTCTTCACCTATTGGTGTTTTGTTTTATGAATTTTATGATGATAAGGAAACATTAAATAAGCACCTTGAAAATGATAAAGAACATATACAGTGTATTGTTTCCAATGATCAAAATATTAAAAATTCGATCGGTTTCGGAGAAGCCCAATGCCCTAAACTAACTGATTATGCTGATGGCGTAAATACAATGAAGTTTTTGATAGGATTATAATTCTACATAGTTTTAAGTGATGCTTATATACCGTTCTACCTCTTTTAAAGTCTTGAAAAACGAGCAAATTAGCCTTGTTTTTAGCACTGTCTCAACACTTAATGGCAATATTTAATTAATTTATCATTGTATCCCTCTTCCTTAGAGGGGTACAGGGGGGGAGGGGTAGAAAAACAAACTGAAATTTATTAAACTACTATACACTTTTTGTTAGATTGTATTTATGATAACCTTCGGAATGCACTAACATATTACATTTAAGCTGATTTTCAATATACTCAATCAAGTTAGTAATTTCAATAAAAAGGTTTTGGATAATAGCTATCC
>JBBSPS010000112.1:0-12759 GCA_038258655.1 Bacteroidia bacterium | reverse complement strand
TTTAGAATAGTTATTTGTTTGTTGCAATATTCAATAGCCTGGAGATAGTCTTTTTTACGTTCACATAAAGCAAAACGAATAAAATGTAGATAAAAATTGATCTGTTCCGATTTAATTTTTTTATAATCGATTTCCATTTGTTTGATGGATAGTTGAAAATGATTATCTAATTCTTTTTGTGAAAGTGATTTAACAAAATCATTGTCCAAGATTAGTCTGTAATAACAATCGGCGGCATAGTTTACAGCTTTCTGGCAGTGATCATAAAAAATAATTTCTTTATTTATTTTATCAAATTCGTTTATCCCCAACCGAATACCCTTTAAATATTTTTTCGCGGTCAAGGCTTCCGTTAACACATCATATACTTCATATTCCTTTGCAGTATCTATAATCCTGTTCAATAATTCATAAAGCGCTTCTGTTTTACCTTGATTTAATGTACGCAACAATATTTTAAAAACCAGCAATCTTTTTTTTAACGTAAATACGGTAATATCGTATTCAGTAAATTGAGAAGTGTTGGTGATATGTTTATCAAAAGTCAATGCCTCAAATACTTTATCAAGTAAATTATTTTTAAGCATATTGATACGTGACGTTTCTGTTTTCTCTATTATTTCAGCATCATCTATTACTTTGTCTTTATTAGAGGTTAACAATTTGAAAAGTTTCAATTCTTTTAATTCTCCTTCATTGTTATCAAATAAGGGTTTTATTTTTTGAAAATAATCTTCAATTATTTTTATTTCATTATCTGACAAGCTCTGAATTAGCTGATTAATATAAGGGTTTGACATAGGACAGTAATAGAAATAAATACTATTTTACAAAGCTATATAAATATCTGATACACTAATTTCAAAACATTTTACGGTTTTTATGACAAATATTTGAGAATTTTATATTGAATGTATTTATTTCTTGTTAAAAAAAAGCTTTTTTTTATTTTTGTCGTTAAAAATTAAAAATTTAACAATTAAAATACTTAATTGGTCGAACAAAAACTAAGGTAATTTATAATTTTGATCAAAAGCAATAAAAAAAATCGAATAAATACATGTAATTCACTGAAAATCAACATTTTACTCCGAGTTGCAATTGAGGGGTACTTTGTCCATGGTTTCTTAAATATTGTTGCGTTAATTTGTAGTATCAAATTAGTATTAGGCAGTTTAAGCCTAACCTTTTAAATAGTAAATATATAAATAAAAACTCCCATGAAAAAATTATCTATTAATCTGTTAAAAAGTTTATTTGTAATACTCTTTATAACTACATCTACAATATCACTATTACCTACAGCAGGTGCTAAAACAGTAAGTGAATTTCAGGCAAATGTTAATGAACCGCAAGTGGTTGATTATTTAGAAGAGTATAGTTATGAAGTAATATATTGTGAACCTAAGAGTAATTCTATAAATGATTGGGTTGCAGTTGTAATTGTGGACGGACAACATTATTTTGTCACAATACACATTATAGGAAACAATATTGTAGGACATGAAGTGCTTCCTTTTTAATATAAACTAAAAATTTTAAAATTATGTTATTGCAGGTAATTTATTCTATTGGAGTGTTAATGATAGTGGCTACGATATGTAGAATGGCGTTTGTATATACTTATAGCAAACAGTTTGCTGAAACTACAGAACCATTTACTATTATTACTTCCGATAATATAGTGAATTATTTTAATGGATATGGATACATAGTTTGTCATACTACCCGTGTTTTAAATACAACTAAATGGGTTGCCTTTATAATTAAAGATGGAAAATATCAAATTGTTACGGTATTTACTGATGGTAATACCATATTAGGGCATAATTATTCTTTAGTTTAAAGTAAATTATAAAATAGTTGTTGTTGTTTAGAATAAACTAGTACGCCATGGTTGGCCAATAAAAGTTATTAATTTTTAACGCAACTGGCAGAGTGACTAAGAGAGTGTCATGTAGGGGGTTATGTGGTGCTTTCTTTTGTTGCTCTGCTTTTTTATTGAAGAAGAATCTGTGCTGCCATTCGAACAGTGAATTATAAACTTATCAAGAAAGACACTGCAAAGCCAATTCAAAAAAATAAACCTTCCTCACTTGTTTCTGGATACATTACGCTGCGACTTATTACTCGCTATGTAAAACAAATTATATAAAATTTACTTTTATACAATAAGTGTGAATGCCTTCACGTTCTAATCAAGAAAAGGAGGTCTATCATGAAAACATTTTTCAGCATATTATTGTTTCTAACAGTTGGAGCAACTATTTCTTTTGCTCAATGCTCTCAAACTTCAACAATAGTAAGTCCGGCGCCTAATCCATGTGAAAGCGAAAGGATACAACGGCCATTTCCAATGAGAATGCCATATGTCCGTGAGGCCGATGTAATGTGGAGTAAACGCACATGGCGAGTAATTGATCTTAGAGAAAAATTAAACCTTCCACTTTATTATCCTAACGAGCCAATCGTTTGTTTGATGAGTTTATTTGATGTTCTTAAATGCGCTATTTTAAATGATAACCTGAAAGCATTTGCAAATCCCATATTCGATGATGAATTTATTACTCCAATGTCCAAAATTGAAGTTCAGAATTTGTTGGTTAAATGGGATTCTACACATCAATCGGAAGATGTAAATAATCCCGGACAATATATTTACACTCCTCAAAAAACAGAGATAACAGCTGCAAGCATCCGTCAGTATTGGATCAAGGAAGATTGGTTTTTTGATAAACAACGTTCGGTTATGGAAGCAAGAATAATTGGTATTTGTCCTTTAACGGAAAAAATATCTGAGGGCGGTGATGCTGTAGGAGTAAAACCTTTGTTCTGGATATATTTTCCTGATGCGCGTCCTTACCTTGCAAAAGCCGCCTCATTCAATTCCCACAATGATTCCGAACGTATGAGCTATGACGAACTTTTCGTAAAACGAAAATTTTCAAGTTATGTGTATAAAGAGTCGAATGTGTATAATCGTTCTATTCGAGATTATAAAACCGGCACGGATGCTTTACTTGAATCGGATGATATTAAAGAAGATATTTTTAAGTATGAAAGTGATCTGTGGCATTATTAAAATAAGCCCCTCTCCTTCAGGAGAGGGGCTGGAGTGAAGCTTACTTCTTTTTAATGTTCAGTTCTTTCTTTGGCAAACTGTCAATTATAACTTTAACCATTTTTCCATCTTTTCCTTCACAACATTCTTTTTTCATCATTCCTTCTTTCCCCTCACAACATTCTTTTTTCATTTCGCAATTTTTTTTCATTTCACAGTCATCATCTTCGCCTTCCATTTCTTCACAGCGGCCTTCGTGCATTTTCATCATCATCATTTTATTGCATCTTTCATTTTCAAAATGGCATTCTCTTTCCATTCTGTTTTGACCGCAATGTCCACATATTACGCAACACATTGTGCATACCATCATCGCTAAAACAGTTATTATTATAGCGAATGAGCCATATGTAAACCATTTACTTACTTGTTGTTTGGTGATATAAACCAATAAAAAAATTGCTGCTATCAATACAAACATTTCTACTGAGATTAAAAGGGCTAATTTTCCGAACATGAGTTTAAGGTTTAAGTGAATACTAAATAAGAATTGTTAATCAAATTTACGTAAAGAACCACCTTTAAGAATCGTATCTTTGTGAAAGATTGTTAAATCGAAAATGGACTCATTAACACACATTGTTTTGGGTGCCGCTATTGGTGAAGCGGTATTGGGAAAAAAAATTGGTAGAAAAGCGATGTTATGGGGCGCCTTGGCTGATACCATTCCGGATTTTGACGTATTCGCGGCACCATTCTTTACAAACGCACAACAATTGCTGGTCCATCGGGGCATTACCCATTCGTTTTTATTTGTAGCTGTTATGTCTCCTTTGCTGGGATGGCTATTCAGTAAATGGTTTGAAAAGGCAGGTGTAAATTGGAAAAGCTGGACCTCTTTATTTTTTCTTGGACTGTTTTCACATATTGTTATTGATTCGTTCACTTCTTACGGCACAGGTTGGTTCGAACCTTTCAATAGTTACCGCGTTTCATTCAATACCATTTTTGTCGCTGATCTTTTTTATACAATCCCATTTTTAATTTGTGTGTTAGTCGCATTGATTGCGAAAAATAATTCATCAACAAGAATAAAATGGAATAAAGCAGGATTGATCATCAGTAGTGTTTATTTACTTTTTACACTTGCAAACAAAGTGCATATAAACAACGAAATGAAGGATGCTTTCCGAAAAAAAAATATTACAGCTCCTGATTTTGTAAGCACTCCTACTCCACTTAATAATTTTTTATGGATAACGTATTCACCTGATAAAACAGGTTATTGGTTTGGATATTATTCTGTTTTTGATAAAACAAATGATGTCGATTTTTATCATGTAAATAAAAATGATCCTCTTATTCAACCTTTTGAAAATGATGAATCAGTAAAAATTTTAAAACAATTTTCAAAAAATTACTACGTAATTTCTAAACATGATTCCGCTATTTATTTTAATGATATTCGTTTCGGACAAATGGGTGGATGGGACAAACCTGATTCCGCATTTGTGTTTTCATTTAAGTTGAATAAAGATGTCGATAATTCAATGGCTTTGAACAGGAGCAAATTTAAAACATCTATGCCAGATGCCTTATCGTCCTTAGTGAAAAGAATTAAAGGAAAATAATTCTTATGCCTTTTTTTTGTCTTTGTATTTTACAAACAAATTTATCCAGCTTAACCTTGATATTCTATAAAAGATAGGCATGAGCAGTACTTGTAAAATAACGAACGTGATTAAAAAAGTCATGGTTTCAAAATGAAAAATCCCACACATCACTAAAAACACAATAATCCCAAACAATACTGTTAATCCATAACTTGCATACATCGCTCCATAATAATAACCTGTTTCGCGCTCAAAATCTTCTCCGCACATAGGACAATTTTTATGCATCTTATCAAACTTCTTTAAGTTATAGGGATTACGTGTTTCAAAAAAATCACCTTCGTGACAACCTGGACATTTGGCTTTTACTATACTATATAATGCGGTTTGTTTGAATGACATGGAATAAAAATTCATAACAAAGGTAGGCAATAACTTATTCAAATAGTTTGCTTTTCTAGCCGCAAAGAGCGCAAAGTTTTCTGAAAAGTTCGCAAATATCAGTTGTTTTTTTCTCTACGTTGTTTGCGCGTTCCCTCAACGTTCTTAGCGGTTACTTTTTTGTTATGTCTGCTATACATAAGATTCTCACTAAAAATTTGCTACCTTTGCAAACTTAATTTTTAATAGAATGATCTCAGTAAATTCAGTAACAGTATCGTTTGGCGGGTATGATCTGTTTGACAATGTTAGTTTTTTAATAAACTCTAAAGACCGGATTGGCCTTGCAGGGAAAAATGGTGCAGGAAAATCGACCATGCTTAAATTATTAGCAGGGGAGCAAAATCCTACTAAAGGGGAAATTTCCAAACCAAATGATTTTAGAATTGGTTATTTGCCTCAGGATATGATCCATCAACAAGGACGGACCGTATTTGAAGAAACCGAAACTGCTTTCCATGAAATTCAAAAACTGGAAAAACGATTGGAAATTGTATCACACGAATTGGAAACACGCACAGATTATGAAAGTGATGTGTATATGAAGCTAATCAATGAATTGACAGATATTAATACTCGTTTGGATGTGATTGGCGCCAGCAATAAAGAAGAAGAGATCGAAAAAATATTAAAAGGGCTCGGTTTTGAGCGTACTGATTTTGATAGACAAACAGCTGAATTTAGTGGTGGCTGGAGAATGCGCATTGAGCTTGCAAAAATTCTTTTGCAAAAACCGGATATACTTTTATTAGATGAGCCTACCAATCACTTAGATATCGAATCCATTCAATGGCTGGAAGAAACCATGGATACATTTGCCGGTTCGGTGATGCTGATCAGTCATGATAAACAATTTTTAGATACAGTAACTACGCGTACCATCGAAATTTCCAATCAAAAAATTTACGATTATAAAACCAACTATTCGCGTTACCTGGTTTTGCGCCAGGAACGAAAGGAACAACAGGAGAATGCAGCTAAAAATCAACAAAAGGTAATTAATCAAACTGAAGTGCTGATTAATAAATACCGTGCAAAAGCAAGTAAAGCTGCATTTGCGCAATCCCTCATCAAAAAATTAGACCGAATGGAAATTGTGGAAGTGGATGAAGGTGATAATTCAGCAATGGCATTTCGTTTCCCTCCTCCTGCTCTATCGGGAAAGATCGTTGTAACAGTTGAGAATGCAGGGAAAGTGTACGGACAGAAACGTATTTTCAAAGGAGCTAATTTTATTTTAGCAAAAGGTGAAAAGATCGCATTGGTAGGACGAAATGGTGAAGGAAAAAGTACGATGATGAAAATGATCGCAAAGCAAATTGATGATTATGAAGGAAATGTTCAGTTGGGCCATAATGTAATGATGGGATATTTCGCACAGGATCAGGCAGAAAAACTAGACCCTAACAAAACAGTTTTTGAAACCATTGATGAACTTGCTGTTGGAGACGTTCGTAAACAAGTACGAACCATGTTAGGATCATTTTTATTTGGCGGTGATGACATTGATAAAAAGGTGAGAGTATTGAGTGGTGGGGAACGCGGACGATTGGCATTGTGTAAATTATTGCTGCAACCTTATAATTTATTGGTGCTCGATGAGCCTACCAATCACTTGGATATACGGAGTAAAGAGGTTTTGAAAAAAGCGATCGTTGCTTATGAAGGGACTGCAATTATTGTTTCCCACGACAGGGATTTCCTAGCTGATCTTACTGAAAAAATGTATGAATTCCGCAATGGTGAAGTAAAAGAGCATTTGGGTGGAATTGGTGAATTCATGGAAAAATTGAAAATGTACCGCTTAAACGAAATGAATACCAAGAACCCTTTTGTAAAAGCAAAGGCTGAAGTTAAAGAAGAAAGGCCAAAAGCAGACCCACGTATTGAAGAACGTGAAAAGGAATTAAAACAGATAAAATCTCAAATTACAAAATCAGAAAAAGAAATTGAACGTTTGGAAAAAGAAATAAAAATCTTTGACGAAAAACTTTCTGACCCTGATCAGTACCAAACAGTTGTAAATGATAAAGAAACATTTGCAAAATATGAGCAAATGAAAAAAGAATTAGAAACTGAAATGCATAATTGGGAGGTTTTGCAGGGGAAGTTGAGTTAATATCAGATTTACTATCACTATATTTAAAAATGAAAAATTTAATTTTTATTTTACCTTTTATTTTGACTTTGCCTTCTTGTAAAAAAGAAAAATTGTACAACCCCGATTTAAATATTACTAACGCTCATTGGTATAAATTAAAGACTCATTCTGCAGACACTTTATTTTCTGTCTATATTCCAAATGCATTTACACCAAACGGTGATGGCGTAAATGATAGCTTTAAACCAAAAGGGGACAATTATCTATTAAATAATTTTCGTGTTTATAGTAAAACAAATCAAATACTTTTTGAAACTAATGACATAGGCGATGGTTGGAATGGAAAGACTAAAAGCAATGCTCTTGAAAAAGTTCAAACTGGCACATATACTTATCAACTAAAAGTGGATGATATTTATGGTAAAGTATATGAATACAGTGGAAATGTAATGTTATTCAATTAGATTACACGCAAAGTTTTTATTTTACAATTCCTTTTTTTAGATTTCAAAAAACAACTAAACCCTATTTCGTGCGAACCTCCAGTAACGCTGTTTGTTAGTTTAGACACAGTATAATCATACGAATAACCAAGTCTCACATATTTATTTTGAAAAGCTACTGTTGTAATAAAAGCATCATTATTTCTATAGCTTACTCCTAAAGAAATAAATTTATATTTTGCCATAATCCCGGGCATCAACATTCTAAAATCCTGTTGCTGAGTATATAATAGTGTTGGTGATAATATAAATTTTCCGAGTGGATCACTTTTGAATCTTAAGTTCGCTCCTCCATGAATTGTAATTTTACGAGGCAATACACTAGGTCCTAAAAAACCTTCATCCGGTTGAGTTAAATGGTGAACTGCAATTCCACCATAAAAATTTTTACTATATAAAAGTATTCCTGTTGACAAATCAATATCCGATTTTGTATTACTGCCAAGTACTTCATTTCTATTATATATAAAGCCTCTTCTGCTATCTATCATATCTCCAAATGTTAGTTTGCTCCAATCAATTGTATTTTGGAAATAACTTAATTAAAATGCTGATATTAAAACTAACTTGTGTTTAAATAATTCAAAATGCGGAGCAAAATTAAAATCGATTCTTGATTTAGTATATGTACCGTTTGCTTCACTACCATAAAAATAATTTAAACCTAGGCCTGCTCTTATGATGCGAATATATTTATCTACAGAACAATTAACAGCCTGATATGTTGCTGACATGTTTGGCCATTGTAAACGATAATTTGCGGAAATTACTAATGTACTATCAGTCCCTGTAAAAGCTGGGTTTGTGTTTAGTCTGGAATTATTATATTGAGAAAAACTAGCATCCTGACTGTAACCGATGGAAACAGAAAGGATAGCTATTAGTGTTATAATTATTTTTTTCATTTTTCAAAGATAACTTTGTTTTTCAATAAGTCACTTGCCGTGCTGAATTTACAAAAGTTAAATAAATTTGGCTTCATATTAAAATATTTCCTTACATTTGTCGCCGTAATGTTAAACAACACACATATACATCATCATCATACTTCCTCAAAAAGGTAAGCAGATGCTGTATTATGTAAACTAAAAAAAATTTAGAACAATATATAACAAAGGGCTTACCAAACAGGTAGGCCCTTTTTAATTCCTCCCTTTCCTTTGGAGAGGGACTTGGGGTGAGGCTAACAAAACAAACTATGGAAACAAAACTAAAGATCGCTATTCAAAAATCGGGACGATTAAATGAAGATTCAATTAAAATATTGAAGGAAGCGGGTATTGAATTTAACAACGGATTAAATAAATTAAAAGCGGAAGCTTATAACTTTCCTATAGAAGTATTTTTTCTGCGTGATGATGATATTCCACAATATGTGGAAGATGGTGTTGCTGATATTGGTATTGTTGGTGAAAACGTAGTGCTGGAAAAAAACAAGGAAGTAAAAGTTATTGATCACTTAGGATTTGGAAAATGCCGTTTGTCAATTGCTATTCCAAAAGATGATAAATATAAAGGCATTCAGGATCTTCAAGGCAAACGCATTGCTACAAGTTATTCCGTTATACTTTCTAAATTTTTGAAAAAAAATAAGATCACCGCCGAAATTCATGAGATCAGTGGTTCTGTTGAAATTGCTCCGGGAATTGGCTTAGCCGATGCTATTTGTGATTTGGTGAGTTCGGGAAGTACGTTGTTTACTAATGGATTAAAAGAAGTAGAAGTGATTTTAAAATCCGAAGCGGCATTGATCGCAAATAAAGCATTGACCAAGCAACAGGAAATAATTCTAAATAAACTTTTATTCAGGATCAATGCGGTAAAAAAAGCAAAGAATAACAAATATATTTTATTGAATGCCCCTAATAATAAGTTAGAGGCAATCATTAAAATTTTACCCGGCATGAAAAGCCCAACCGTATTACCTTTAGCCGATAAAGGCTGGAGTTCGGTACATAGCGTTGTAAACGAAAATGAATTTTGGGACATCATTGAAAAATTAAAAGAAAATGGTGCACAGGGAATTTTGGTTGTGCCTATAGAAAAAATGATACTTTAATGCCTCACCCTTTCATCCCCTCTCCAAAAAAGAGGGGGTGTTAGGTGAGAATAATAAACAAATAAAAAAAATTCTATTTCCCCTCTCCTTTTTCAAGGAGAGGAGTTGGGATGAGATCAACAAATGAAGACAATAAAATATCCAAATAAGCCTGAATGGACGGAATTACTAAAACGCCCGGCAATGAATGTATCGGCATTAGAAGCGACTGTTTCTACTGTACTTTCAGATGTAAAATCCAATGGAGATAATGCAATAAAAAAATACACTTTACAATTTGATAAGGCTGATATTGAAAGTACATTAGTAACAGAAAAAGAATTTATTGAGGCAGAAAAAAATGTTTCAACAGAGCTAAAAGCTGCAATTCAATTAGCAAAATCAAATATTGAGAAATTTCATATCTCACAAAAAGAAGATCCCAAAGTCATTGAATCAATTGCGGGCGTTAAATGCTGGAGAAAATCTGTTGCTATAGAAAAAGTAGGACTATATATTCCCGGAGGTTCTGCACCCTTGTTCTCCACTATTTTAATGTTGGGTGTTCCGGCAAATATTGCGGGTTGCAAAGAAGCTATTTTGTGTACCCCACCTACTCCAACCGGTGGGATCAACCCGGCTCTTTTATATACGGCAAAATTAGTTGGCATCAGTAAAATATTTAAAATTGGTGGCGTACAAGCAATTGCTGCAATGGCCTATGGAACGCAATCCGTTTCAAAAGTGTATAAAATATTCGGGCCCGGAAATCAATATGTAACCTGTGCAAAACAATTGATCAACAAAGAAGGTATTGCCATTGATATGCCGGCTGGCCCATCAGAAGTTGCTGTATTAGCTGATGATAGTTGTGTTCCCGCATTCGTTGCTGCCGACTTATTATCTCAGGCAGAGCACGGTGCAGATTCACAAGTGATCTTAGTTTCAGATAATGAAACAGTGATTATTAATGTGCAAACCGAATTAAAAAAACAACTGGAACTTTTACCACGCAAAGAATTAGCTGCAAAAGCATTGGAAAACAGTAAAGCTATTTTAGTTAAAAATAAAAATGAAGCGATTGAATTATTGAATGAATATGCACCCGAACATTTAATTATTGCTTGCGAAGATGATGAACAACTTGCTGAAAAAGTGATAAATGCAGGTTCAGTTTTTCTTGGTAATTATTCATGCGAAAGTGCCGGAGATTATGCTTCAGGAACTAATCATACATTACCAACAAATGGTTATGCAAAAGCATACAGTGGTGTTTCACTAGATAGTTTTGTTAAGAAAATTACATTTCAAAAATTGACAAAACAAGGAATTGAAACAATTGGCAATGCAATTGAATTAATGGCGGAAGCGGAAGGGTTGCAGGCACATAAAAATGCAGTTACTCTTCGAATTACTAACAAAAATGAATAAATACAATGTTTGAATTAAATAACATATTACGAGAAAACATCAAAAAGTTGGTTCCTTATTCATCCGCACGTGATGAATATAAAGGGAAGGGCGGCGTATTTTTAGATGCGAATGAAAATTCGTACGGCTCCCCTCTCCTTTTTCAAGGAGAGGGGCCGGGGGTGAGTTACAACCGTTACCCTGACCCTTTACAACTGGATGTAAAAAAAAAGATTAGTATAATAAAAGGCTTACCGATAAAAAATATTTTTCTTGGAAATGGTAGTGATGAGGCTATTGACATTTTATTCCGTGCGTTCTGCAATCCCGGTAAAGACAATGTAATTATTTGTCCGCCAACATATGGAATGTATGAAGTATCCGCAAATATTAATGATGTAGCGATTCAAAAAATAGATTTGTTACAAGAAACATTTCAATTGAATACAGATAAAATTATTTTATCTATTAATGAAAGTACCAAACTGATTTTTATTTGTTGTCCAAATAATCCTACAGGAAACGGTGTAAAAAAATCAGATATTTTAAAAATATTGGATAATTTTAAAGGTGTTGTAGTTGTTGATGAGGCTTACATCAATTTCGCAAGCTACAAAAGTTTAATTCCTGAATTATTGAATTATCCTAACTTAGTGATCCTTCAAACCTTATCAAAAGCATGGGGGTTAGCTGGTTTACGGATAGGGATGGCATTCGCATCACAACAAATAATTGACGTATTCAATAAAATAAAACCACCTTACAATATAAACATTGCCTCTCAAAAATTAGCATTGGAAGCATTAGATAATGTTGAAAAGGTAAATGAATGGATCAAAGAAATTGTTTCTGAACGAAATAAATTAAGTTCTGAAATTGCAAAACTTCCTTTTGTGTTAAAAGTATTTCCAAGTGATGCGAATTTTATTTTAGTAAAAACAACTGACCCTAAACGCATTTATACTTATTTAACGGACAATCAAATTATAATTCGTGACCGTAGTAAAGTAGCATTGTGTGAAGGCTGCCTGCGTTTTACAGTAGGAACAAAAGAAGAAAATATTGAAGTGCTGAAGGTGTTAAAAGAATATAGAAGTTAGTATTTAGAATAGAGAAGTTAGTATTTAAAATATAAAGTTATGGAGAACATAGTAGAAAGAAAACCTGCAAAAACTTTTGAAGATTTAATAGTATGGCAGAAAGCGCATCAATTTGTACTATTAACATACAAATATACTTTTGGGTTTCCTCAAGATGAAAGGTTTGGGCTTACTTCACAATATAGAAGAGCGGCAGTTTCAATTGCAGCAAACATTTCAGAAGGATTTAAAAAACGAGGAAAAGCTGACAAAGCTCGTTTTATGAATATTGCGCAAGGCTCTTTAGAAGAGTGCAAATATTATCTTATTCTTTCTAAAGATCTTAATTATGGTGAAAATCAACAATTAGTTAATAGGTATATACGCTTAGGTCGCAAAGTTTTATAACTTTGCAAAATGAAAGATTGCTTTAAATTTGTGGGCGTGAATTCCATAAACTTCCATAAGCGATTTAAAACAGATGCAGACTGTTTGGAGTACCTATCAATATTA
>JBBSPS010000111.1:0-12777 GCA_038258655.1 Bacteroidia bacterium | reverse complement strand
TCGGGACGACCCCACGCTAAGTCGGGATGACAAGATGATTAGGAAAGTCGTAAAACAGTTATATGCCAATTGATTATACCAATTATGATTATTGATGTAACCGAATTGGTAACTATATCAAAAACTAACAAATTGCTGATACAAATATCTTAAAAATTCAGGAACTAAATAACGTTCAGTACAGAGAATATTTGCAAACAAGTTCATGAACGCTCAAATTCTTATAAGGCGTTATTATTTATTACATAGCTACCTGTAATTATAAAAAATGTTACCCCGCCTTTGTATTCTCTAATTTGTCCAGGCTGAGACTATCAATTATTGAATTGAACACAGGTACAGAGGGTTGGCTTCAAATCAATTCGTCCGAACTTGGCGGAAGTAACATCGCCTGGCCTTGATCGTGGCGTTTAAAGGCTATAGTTTTTACTGACATAGCCTTAACGTGTCAAAAATTATACTCCCAATTGTCAAACACAATTTATCAACATACAGGTGGAAATAAAAAAGAGGCTGGCCCTTTTTAAGACAGCCTCGTCGTTCGATCCAATATTTATTATTATTATTCTCCTTTTACAAAATTTCCATTCTCATCGAAGACAATGTCCTTTCCGTGAACTTCGGCTTCATAAGACATTTTCCCTTTAGCATCGGTTACTTTTCCTGCTTCAGTAATCTTTGCGTTATTGTAATGTTGCTTCACGTAAGCAACCACTTTCGCTGGAAGCTGACTTACGGGGATAGCATTTACTATTTCAATAAAACTACCGGATGGCGTAAACTGAACAGAATTATCTTCTCCTGATTTCCCGCCCCAGTTTGCTTCGTAGTTTCCATTTTCTTTTTCCCATCCAACATTTTTCGCCTCTGGATATTTTTGCATAAGAGCTGATTTAACTTTTACAGGAACATTTATATGCTCATTGCCTTCGGCTTTTTTCTGAGCAAAAGTTGCGGTGCTTAACGTAAATAAAATTGCCGCTAAGCTTATAACATTTTTCATGTTTTTTATTTTTTATTTGTTTAATAATTATACAAAACTATAACCGGAATTTGGCGGAAATCTGAAGATGGCACGTGGCTTCTATAATTAAAAGTTAATGATTGAAATTAAGATCAGCGATTGAAAAATCCCTATTGCTGAATTATTACTCCGGATAAACGAACAGCACCGAATCAGAAACCGCATAAGCGCCAAACACACCAATGGCATCTTTAAATTGGCCGGGTATGATAAATACCGGCTCCACAAAAGGATTGTATTGCGCCAGTTTTTGCC
Organism: Bacteroidia bacterium; assembly: GCA_038258655.1. Classification (GTDB taxonomy): domain Bacteria; phylum Bacteroidota; class Bacteroidia; order 2-12-FULL-35-15; family 2-12-FULL-35-15; genus 2-12-FULL-35-15. The sequence continues at coordinate 11,498 of JBBSPS010000111.1, read as the reverse complement.
GTAAAGTTTTTATTTGCTTCATAGGAATATTTATCACACTCATCCTGGCCTTGCTCACATTGTTATTATTCCTGCCCATGCTTACCACCACTTCTTTAAGACTGGTAGATTTTTCTTCGAGATTATAGTCAATAGATTGGCTGGTTCTCCCGCTTATGATTACTATTCTTGGCTGATAACCCTGGTAAGAAATAATCAATCCTAAAGAATCTGCTTTTTTTGCAGAAATAGAATAAAAGCCATAGGAATTAGATGTGGTACCTCTTTTTTCATTCGTAACATATATAGTAGCGCCAATAAGCGCTTCACCGGATTTCATATCTTTTATATTTCCGCTGAGCGTAATTTTTTTTTGTGCAGATGCAACAATTGGCAACACGTATATAGATAGTAGTAATAATTTTTTCATAGTAGATTAACCGGTTAATTTAATAATGAGAATATTTTTCAGCTGCATAATTTATTTTCCAAAGCGATGATATTTTTTTCTTTTTGCTGGTTTAATAATCTCCTGCAATAACCAGTAAAGAAGCGGTGCGTTTTCAGCATGCGAATAGTAGTCTTGTTAAATTCAACACGATCAATTTGGCCATACCTAAGAACATATTCTTCAAATGCCCGTTGATTATTTTCATGAAAATTTTTGGTGCCGAAATGAAATACATCTGCATCACAAATAATTTCCCCTAATTTATTTTGTGGATTTTGCAGAACTTTTGTTGCCATGATGCACTGCTTAATTTTATTTGTAAGCCTTATGTCAATGTCTTCTTCAGCCATAAATTCTTCCATAATCAAACAACTTTCTTTTTCGTGATACTGAGGTTCCGCAAAAAGGTAACCGGTATCATGAAACCATGCAGCCGCATAAAGGATGAACATTTCATTTTCTGAAACGTTGTAATGTCCTGCAATACTCATTGTGTTCTTTACAACATTTTTTGTATGAGATAAAGTATGGAATCTAAGAGATGGTGCAGGATTTTGTTTAAATAATCCCTCTACATACGCTTCAATTTTATCTTTTAAATCATCAACCATGACAGGTATATTATGAAATTCAAAATTGAGAGTTTAATTCCGGATCAGGTTTTTCCGGCAGGAAGGTTTTTGAAAAATATATTACCGTCTCTCACAAAAACTTTCAGATTCAAAAAAGCCCCTCAAAAAGAAAGATGAGGGGCCATAAACAAAACCTGACTGTTTATGAAAAAGGACCCTCATCCTTAATCTCCTTCTTTATGCACTTCACATTCACAACCATTAACTTTACCAACTGTTGTTGTACTGTCTTCATGTTGTCCCTCCTGATGGGTTTCTATTTCCTCCATTATAAAACTTCCGTTATTGGCAAATTGCGCCATTTTTTCCACGTTGGCAGCCGTAATAAAGTAGGCGCAAAAAGCCACACTGTCTTTGTTGAACCATGTAGTAACATCTGTCGCAGGATATCTCATTGCGAAGGAGTCTTTAACAGCCAGCGGCACTGCACTTGCCGCTACGGTCGGGCAAATATTTTCCGCTGTTTCTTTTTCTTTCTTTTCGCATGCAACGAATATTGCCGGAGCAGATATTAGGATGGCAAGAAGTATTTTTTTCATAATGTTAGGGGGTTTGATTTAAAAATTATTATTGAATATCTCCATTAGCTATCACGTTATTTATTTGTGCGGCGCTGTAATCAACATTAATATATCTCGTTGGTTTTATGATGCTGTCATAAGTAAGGCTTACAACAGCGCCTGTTGATGACATGCCTGATGTGATATTTAGTGTGGAGCCGGTTGCCGGTCCGCCAGTTCCTGTAATGTTGGTGAGAGAAGCCGATATATTTCCCGGTGATGCAATACTTCCATTATAGATGTCCATCACCATCGCTGTATCCTTCACCGTATTTTGTAACGTAATACTTACATTGAAGCTATGATCGGAATTTTCGGCAATCACTGCTTTACCACTCACCGAACTGCCTGATGTGGGGTTTAATGTAATTTCTTTAGTTCTTAATGTTGCGGTGGAGGTTGCTGCATCTTTCTTTTCACATGAGGCAACTGAAAAAGAAAGAAAAATTAATGTAATCACCCGGGAACTGGTAATGTTGAATGTTTTATAACTGATCGTTTTCATAAGTGAATTTTTAATTGTTTGTGGATTAATTTAAAGTAGAATCATGTACATGAGTGGTTTCTATGACTTCTTTATTAAATAGTGTGGGAGGTGATATTAATTAGTTGGGTGTTGCCGGAATTTATTTTTAAATCTTACGGGGAAATTAATTGTTGCAACCGGAGGTCCATTTCCCGCGATGTATTATTGCTTTCAACAAGGAATGTTGGAATAAAAATTATTATGGAAAGTTTCTCTTTTGTTCAAAACCGGCAGCACCTTTATTAAGGTATGAAGGCAGGATTCATTTGCGGCAACAAAAAATGCTCTTTGAGGTAATGGTGTCTTCTGATTTATAATTGCTTTTAGCGTAGCCGACCTTATTAATTCATAGTCTGCATCAAATAGTCTGTCCATATCTTCTTTCAAGGCACGGAAGGTGATTGCGATAATTTTTCTTTCTGTCAGGTTAAGCCTGAAATACATTCGAGATGACTGGTTAAATGACGATATGCCGAATGGGAAATATTGCATAACTATCACCAGTAATGTAATTCCTAAAGTGAATACAATAGATATGATAAGAGTACCATTCATATTTTACAATTCGATTTTTAAACCAACCGAAGATCCGAAAGACATAGGAAAAGATTTAACGGTCGCATTTTTATTAATTGAATTAAGTGCGAACCGCATGGTAGGGGCAAAGGCTAAGGATAGTTTTTTGTTCAATTGAAAATCAACACCAAGACCCGCTAAACCGCTGAGGTAAACTTTTTTTAAACCTTGTATATTATTAACTGTTTCAACTGAGTTATCAAATCCCTTTTCAACAGTAGTTTCCAGCCTGGCGTTTGTCAAAAAATTTGCAGATACCCCAGCCTGTGCGCCGATCGTGAATTTATTTTTTACAAAACTCCAGCTAACCGACACCGGAATACCGATGTATCGCAATGAATGTGTGGAAGTGAAAGCATATAAACTATCACCAATAGCAGGGTTGGCACTGTAAGAAGGAAGTATATATCCATAACCCGAAGATGTATTTATCCGGTATTTAACATTGCCTGAGTTATCAGGCTGAGCATAAATTGTTTCCGGTTCTGTAACAATATTGATGTTGGATAATGTTATACCGGATTGTAAACCCCAATGCTTGTTTATTTTATATTCCGCCAATACACCGGATGTGGAAGAAAATTCATGTGTTTCTTCTCTTTCTATATCAGCTGCATTTACAGATTGGTTATTGGTATTTTCATCCTGCAAATGATACCAGGCAACATCTGGTGAGAAGAAAGGTGTAATTGAAAACGGGGATAATCTTTGCTTATTATTTGTTTTGTTTTGTACTACATATCGGGTGCCTGTATCAGTCACTTTGGTTGCAGTAGCCAATAATGGTTTAGGAGAATTTTTTAAATCGACAAGTTCTTTTGATTCCAAAATCATGTTTTCAACCCGGGTATTTTGCTGACTTTTGTAATAAGCGATTTGCTGGTATTCTCTTTTGTTTTTATGTTCTGTAAATGACGAGATGTCTTCCGCAGGGTCGTTATTTTTTATTTTTGATGTTAAAAAAGTTTCAGAAGTAAGCTTTACTTTTTTTGAGGAATTAAAAACTGTTTGATTTTTTTGATTTGTATTTTTTGATTGTGATTTTTGAACGGTATATTTTGTTTGGTTACCAGATTTATTGTAATCGGGTGTGCGGCCTTTCTGAACCTTTTTTTGATTGCTATTATTAAATGAATTAGCGGGCAAACTATTTTCTCTAACGACGTTGTTTCTATTATTTAAACTTTCTAAGTCACCTGATTTTCCCTGAATAACTCTTTGGCTTTCTCTTGAAATCTTTTCAATGGGCTGTGCAGATTTTTTTTGACTCTCTGAAGCATCTTTATTGTTTTCCGTAAGACTATTTCTATTATTTATTCTATTCATTTCATAGACCGAAATACCCAGCAGGAACAATAGAAGAATAGTAATTCTTTTTAGATTAGTATATTTTTTCTTAATACTAACCACACTTTCTTTATCAAGCCGCTTGTCTATTTCATCCCATGCTTTTGGTGATGGAGACTCTTCATTTTCATTTAAGGCCGAGTGGAAAAGGTCTTCTATATCATGTAAATTTTCATCCATGTTTTAATAAGTTTTGGCAACTTTTAAACTATTCGTTACAGCTATTTGCAATATTTTTTTTGCGTCAAAAAAATTAGATTTTGATGTTCCTTCGGAAATGCCCAGTTGCTCTGCGATCTCGCGGTGCTTCATACCTTCGAAAACATACAAGTTAAAAACCATGCGGTATGCTGGGCTCAAAGCCTGAACCATTTCCAGTAGTTCCTTCTTTTGCATCCTGGCTAAAATATCTTCTTTGCATATTGGTTCCCTTCCAGTATTGTCAATATCCACAACCGGATACATTTTGGGCTTTGCACGATAATGTTGAATAGCGCAATACACCATTATTTTTCTTATCCAGCCTTCGAAAGATCCTGCATATTTAAAATTGTGTAGTGATTTAAAAACCTGTACAAAACCTTCCTGCATTACTTCTTCTGCCTCCTCCCTGTTTTTTGCATAGCGCATACAAACTGCAAACATTTTCGGCGCAAACTGATGATACAACTTGCTTTGGGAATACCTGTCCCCACTAATACAAGCCTGTATCAATTCTTTAGGTTGTTCCAAAAATTCAGGTTGGTTTAAATTAATAGTTGTAGAAGCCATTTAAAATAGTTGGGTAAGAAATATAATACAGTGAAAATGGAATTGTAAAACTCAAACTAAATTCTGGAGCAATTCTGTGTATTCGTTTAGCGGGATAAGAGCTCCCCTTTATTATTAATCACCTGCCTGATTAACTTATTGTTAACCCAACTATTTCTTGAAATCATTCTACTGGTTTAATAAACAATCCTCACTAATTATTTTATCTGTAAAGAAGCCCTGTCTAGAAATTTTATCTATGAATAAAGCTGCTTTACAAGTAGCCTTATCAATAATGCTGGTTTCTTTTATTTGGAGAAAATTTGATGGACCTTCCTGAACAGGTTATATCACTTTGCTTGTTTCGTCGCGGGTTTCAACTTTTCTTCCTTTTTCCTGAATATCAATTTGTATAAAACAGGCAATGTTGTAATTAATACAATTATAATGGTTATCAACCCTAAATGATCCTTAAGGCTAAAGCCATATTTTTTTTCGATCCATGACTGTAAGAAGTGGCCGCTCAGCATCAATAATGTGACCCAGCAAATACTTCCTAAAATATTATAAAGAATAAAATTCTTTTTTGGCATTTTTACTATACCGGCAACAAGGGGTGCAAATGTTCTGATAATAGGGAGAAACTTGGCAAAAAAAATAGTACCGTTTCCATAATGTTGATAGAACTCATTTGCCCGGAATAAATATTTTTTCTTAAATAGAAAACCATCCTTCCATTTGAACATTACCGGCCCTGTTTTGTTTCCGAACCAATAACCTGCCACATTGCCCGTAAACGATGCAACAATTACAAATAACAGTATAAGCCCGTAGTGAAAATTAAAAAAAACTAAAGCATCATAATGTGCATTGAAAAAGTTAGAGGCAAGCTCATGTATATAAATGCCGGCTGTAAATAATAAGCTGTCGCCCGGCAAAAAAAATCCGGCAAACAGGCCGGTTTCAGCAAATATTATTAATATCATTGCATACAGCCCTCCATGATAAATGACCCATTCTATAAATTGCTGATAAATCCCCATAACTCAATAATTTATTTTTTAAATGCCGCCAAGCCATGTCCTTATTTTATTATTATTAAGCTGTATTTCTAATAACTTTTGAACAAAATTATTTTTTTAATCTTTAATACAAAATCACGACACTTATCTTTCGGCCATGTACAAAAAAAAATACGACTAATCATGTGCTGACCGCGAATTGATTTTTTCTATGAATTATTAAATAAGTCACCAGGCTAAGAATTAAGGCAAGAAAAATAATACTTGTAATAGTTGCGCCCAGGCCTACACCTCCTGCATTTACCGGCTGTGAAAGCAGGTCGCCCAAAGAAGCTCCGAGCGGCCGGGTAAGAATATATGCTAACCAAAATGATAGAATCGGATTCATTTTTAAATATTTGTAAGCCAGAAATATTAAACCTATTACTGTTGCAAAGAGCAGCGTTGCATAAGCATAGCCAAGACCCGAACTTTCAGATATAAGGTCTCCTGCCGAAGTGCCTAAGGAAAAAGTAAACAGGATGGCGAACCAATAAAAAAATTCCCGCTTTGTGGTGTTTATTTTATGTACAGATAAAGTTTTTTCACTTGCATACCACCATATAAAATCTGCAATCAACACTACACCAAATATTATGGAAGTGGTGGATAATGCTACCCCAAGGTTATCTACTAAATTATCTGATATTAATGTGCCTACAATACTTAACAGTACTACCGCTGTCCAGTAAATTGCCGGTTTATACCTTTTTCCCTTAAACTGGAAAAAGAGAACGATCAATAATATGCCGCTCATCACGTACGATGTATTTACTAAACCTAAGTTTAGGGTTACTGATAAATAATCAGCGGCGGTTTCACCTACGGTAGTGGCCAATATTTTTATAATCCAAAAGGTTAAGGTTACTGCAGGAACTTTGTTCAACATTTTACCAGGCATTGTTTGCATGTATTATTATTTATTTTTTTTAAAGGATTGGAATCATTTGAACTTATAAACCATACCCCGCATTAGATGCCCATACGAATACTGCAGGTTGAATGTTACCGTATTCTTCTTTTGCCCCGGCGCTTTTAATTTGGAATACCGATGGTAATTATTCCCCACCTGCTTACCCGATAGATATCCTAATGCAGCGCCGACAAAGACATCGGTTATCCAGTGTTTATTTTCCGTGATCCTGCTAAGGCCAATCATAGTCGATTGTATTTGATATTCTCCCTGGGAATATATGAACTCCTTTAAATAGTACAGTTGTATGTTACCATCCAAATAGTTGGGTTCAATGAAAGACCCTGAATTGCAATTTTTTCCGTGATGCAATATATATGTAAAGTCTGTTGCAATTCTGAATTACGCAGTTGCGAAATTTATAAGGAATCGTTACAACCGTAATGACACAATAAAAATTTATTTGCCCAACTATTTTGCAAAAAAATACCACTGTTATTAATACTATCCTGCTTTAATTTAAAATTTTGATATGTCCGTTTCAATTTGTGTTTCTATTCCTGTATTTATTTTTTTGACATGCATTCAAAATATTAATTATCCAGGTAACCTCAATTGCAAAGATCCTTCAGGTGGGTCAATCCGAACTAATAAGGAAGATGCAATCGTTGGAAGATGGATGACCGTTGAAAAAAGTCTTGAAGTAGAAGTTTACAGGCAGGATAATAGTTTCAAAGCAAAAATTATTTGGTTTAAAGTGCAGGACACAACCCGGCCACTCAATACACGCATGGATGAACAAAACCCAAACCCCGCTCTTCGCAACCGGAAATGGCTGGGCATGGAAATATTGCGCAGTCTGAGGTATAACGCTGAAGATGATGAATGGCAGAATGGAATTATTTATGACCCCAAGCATGGTCGCGAATGGGATTCCGTAGCGTGGATAAACGATTCAGGGCTACTAAAAGTAAAAGGGTATTGGGTTTTTAAATGGATTAGTGAAACACTGGTCTTTGAAAGAGTATAGGGGATTATGTAGCTTTGAAAATTGATTATTCACTAATTGCAATGGTTTCCTAAAAATTAGTGCAGCTTTGAGGTTTTGAATTTTATTATGAGAGAGCATAAAAAAACGATACTATTATCATTTGATGTGGAGGAGTTTGATCTGCCGCTTGAATACGGAATTAATTTTCCGCTCGCTGAACAAATGGCTGTGGCAAAAGAAGGCCTTGAAAATATTGATAAAATCCTAATGGATAAAATTATCAGCTGTACTTTATTTACAACAGCAAATTTTGCCCGTCAATTTCCGGAAAAAATAGCATCACTTTCAGGCGATCATGAAATTGCATCTCACACTTTTTATCATTCTTCTTTTAGTCGTGAAGACTTGTTACATTCAAGGCAGGTTTTGGAAAATATTATCTCAAAAAAAGTATTTGGCCTAAGGGTTCCGCGGATGAAAAAGATAGATGCGGGCTGGATAAAAGAAGCAGGTTATAGCTATGACTCTTCAATAAACCCAACCTGGATACCCGGAAGATATAATAATATCAGATCTCCACGAACTTCCTATATAGAGAATGGGATAACCAGGATGCCCGCGTCAGTTTCTGCCAATTTTAGAATACCGCTGTTCTGGCTTGCATTTAAAAATTTACCCTATACGTATTATAAAAAACTCGCTTTAGATACCCTCAAAAAAGATGGTTGCCTGTCTTTGTATTTTCATCCCTGGGAATTTACAGATTTAAGTAATTATAGCATTCCAAAATTCATCAAGAGAAAATCGGGAATCGAATTGTTGAATAAGCTAAACCGGTTGGTCGCTGATTTAAAAAACGAAGGGGAGTTCTTGACAATTCATTCATTTCTTTCTCGGGCGCCCTGATAAGAAGTAAAGTGAAGAAATAGTAATTGGGTAGCCCAACCTTTTTACTTATATATCAAACCATGCTTTAGAAAAGGATCAATATATTTTGACATAGTTAATGGAAAAAATAAAACTGCGCAACAGATTTATCCAAGTCAATAATTGGAAACAGTATTTCCCGGTGATAACCTGGTATGTCCTCGCTGCAACAGGGGCCATTTTAAAGATTCGCCTTGGTGAAAGTAAATATAACAACTTCATCATATTCAGGCAGGTTTTCTGGCATACAATTCATCAAACAAATTTATATACTGAATATCCCTTAGAATATTTTGACAGCAATCATTATGGCCCTTTGTTTAGCTTAGTAATCGCTCCATTTGCGCTTGTGCCTGCCCCGGTGGGAGTCTTTTTATGGTGCATAGCTAATGCGGCCATTCTTTTGTACGCGATAAGAAAGCTTCCTGTCGGCTTTAAAAATCAAAATACAATATTATTGATCGGTACAGTTGAAATGATGACTTCAATTGAAAATACGCAGTTCAATTGTATTATGACCTCGTGGATTATCCTGTCTTATGTTTTGGTGCAAAAAGAAAAAGATTTCTGGGCCGCTTTTTTTATAGTAGCAGGAACCCTTGTCAAGCTTTATGGAGTAGCAGGTATATGCTTTTTTTTATTTTCAAAACACAAGAGAGAGTTTATACTAAGCTTTATTTTTTGGCTTGGAACCCTGTTCTTATTACCAATGGTGATTTCTTCTTTTTCTTTTGTAATACATTCTTATCAGGACTGGTATCATTCATTGATGGAAAAGAATGTAAAAAATATAACTGATGGAGATGGCAAAATCAATTTATCTGTGATGGGATTCATCAAAAGATTATTCAAAATTGATTTATCGAATAGTGTCGTATTGATTCCTGCAGCTATACTATACCTGATACCTCTGGCAAGGTTTAACCAGTATAAGAACACAGCATTCCGGCTGCATTATCTCGCTTTACTTTTAATAGGAGTAGTAATATTCAGCACTTCTGCCGAAAGCACAACATATATTATCGCAATGGTTGGTGTAGGAATTTGGTTTGTTCTCGAGGAAAAAAATACATTAACAATCACCCTGTTAATTCTTGCCCTGATAATTACAAGCCTGTCACCTACCGATCTTTTTCCACGCACAATCAGGGTAAATTATATTTTTCCTTATGGCCTCAAAGCCTTGCCCTGCATTTTAATATGGATTTGTTTAGTATTTAGGTTGATTAGTAAAAATTTTCTGAAGGAGAAACCTTTTTTATGACAAAAAGTATTTCTATCATAATTCCCGTTTACAATGAACAGGATAATATTGAATTAATTGTAAAGGCATTGCAAGAGGTGATTTCAAAATTAGATTACGTATGCAACATCACATTTATTGATGATGGAAGTAACGATAATACTTTGAAAAATATTCGCCGGCAATCTTTATTATACAATAATATTTTTTTTATTTCATTCGCAAGAAATTTTGGACATCAAAATGCGCTGAAGGCTGCATTAGATTTCAGCAACAGTGATTGTGTAATTACTATGGATGGAGATATGCAGCATCCTCCACATCTAATTCCTGATTTAATAAAGAGGTGGGAGGAGGGCAACGAAATTGTTTATACAATCAGGAAGGATTATGGCGCGGAAATGCCGGGATTGAAACGTAAGACCAGTAAACTATTTTACAAGTTATTAAATTATTTATCTGGTATAGAATTGGAAGCGGGTACCGCTGATTTTAGATTACTGGATAAAAAAATAGTAGATACTCTTCGGGGTTTTGAGGAAGACGATTTTTTCTGGAGAGGGCTTGTAAAATGGGTAGGCTTTAAGCAGGTATCGGTAGAGTACATTCCTGAAATAAGAAAATATGGTGTATCAAAATACAGTTATAAAAAAATGATGGAGTTCGGATTAAAGGGCATAACATCATTCAGCACAAAGCCATTAACTATTGCTATTTATTTAGGATTTCTATCAGCTTTTTTATCACTGTTTTATTTACCCTATGTCTTTTACAGTATTTATTTTGGGCACGCAATTTCCGGATGGGCATCCTTGATTGTAACCGTGGCATTTCTGGGAGGTTTGCAATTAATGATATTGGGAATAATAGGTTTATACCTTGGCAAACTTTTTATGCAAAGTAAGAGAAGGCCTCATTATATCATTAAAGAATCAAATGTTATGTGATTGGAATGGGAAAAAGTTTTAAGAAAAAGTTTTAAAAAGAGTAAATCCTTTCAATCAAATGAGTTTCGCTTAGCGAAAGATTGTCCCGATTTTATTAAGATCAGATTTTTTAGTTCCGTAAATAATTTCTGCATATGTAATAATACTTAATGCAATATTTTCAGTACCAATTTTTTGTAAGGCAGCTTTAACATTTGCATGACCTTTAAAGAGATTAATGAAAATATTAGAATCACATAAGATCAGTTGTTTCGATGCCATGCTTTGTCTCTTATTTTTTCAAGCGATATTTCTTCATTTTTCCAAATACCAAATACATCATCTAATGGGTTTTTCTTTTCGAATTCAATATCAATTTTAAAATCCTTTTCAATTTTATTTTTCAATTTGTTTACATCTTGATTTTTGAAATAAAACTCATAATAATTTTTACTAAGAGTATCGTAGAAATGCAAATCGAAATTTTTAGCATGCACCAATTTATTTCTCTCTTGAATGAAATATTTTACAAGAAATAGTAGAAGGCTTGCATATAAAGTTTTATTGATATCATAATAAAATTGAATTACTAATTGAAATTCTTCCTCTCCAAGTT
>JBBSPS010000110.1:0-12846 GCA_038258655.1 Bacteroidia bacterium | reverse complement strand
GTCAAGATCAATTTTTTCGCCGGTATATAATATTTTGTGAAAATTCTTTGCAGTTAATGGTTTTGTACCTATGCTGATCATTTAATTTGTTTTAATATAAACTAAAAACGGTGAATGAATTTTTTATAAAAAGAGAGCAAAAGTAGCCCTTTATTCAATATATGCAAAAGTTTTGATGCGATTGTTTTAAGATGCTTATAGAGGCAATTACTTTAGGAGGATTAGAATATAACATAACTTTTAGATGAGAAATTTTCTTTTTTTATTTTATTAATAATCAACCGTTTTTTGAAAGTTTTATATTATTTTTGGGCTAAATCCAGTCATTTACTTACATTGTTTATTAAGTTATTTTGAACTTTAAAAAACAACACTAAATATCTTTAAATATGAAAGTTGGTATTCCAGCGGAAATTTCTTCAAGCGAATTAAGAGTTGCCGCTACTCCCAAAACTGTCAAACGACTACAAAAGCAAGGCTTTGAAGTTTACATTCAACACAATGCCGGAGTAAAAGCAAATTTTTCTGATAAAGAATTTGAAGAAGCAGGTGCTAAAATAGTTCCTTCAGCTTCCGATATTTACAGTAAAATGGATATCGTTCTAAAAGTAAAAGAACCTAGCATCGAAGAAGTTGGCATGATGAAAGAAGGTTTGGTTTTATTAAGTTATTTATGGCCTGCACAAAATCCTGACTTACTTAAAAAATTAGCTGACCAAAAAGTTAATGCCGTTGCGATGGATGCTATTCCGCGTATTTCACGTGCACAAAAAATGGATGTTCTTTCTTCCATGGCAAACATTGCTGGTTACCGTGCGGTAATTGAAGGTTCATTTTATTTCGGAAGATTTTTAAACGGACAAATTACAGCTGCCGGTAAAGTTGAACCTGCAAAAGTATTAGTGATCGGTGCGGGTGTTGCAGGATTAGCGGCATTAGGTGCTGCGAATTCATTAGGCGCTATTGTAAGAGCATTTGATACACGTAAAGAAGTTGCTGAGCAAATTGAATCCATGGGCGCGCAATTCTTAACTGTTGAAATTAATGAAGACGGTGCAACTGCTTCGGGTTACTCAAAAGAAATGAGTAAAGAATTTATCGATGCAGAGATGAAATTATTTTTAGAACAAGCTAAAGAAGTTGATATTGTTATTACTACGGCTCAAATTCCAGGTAGAGCTGCTCCCAAATTGTGGTTAGATTATCACGTGGCTGCAATGAAACCGGGTTCTGTAATCATTGACCTTGCTGCTTCATCAGGTGGTAACTGTCCTTTGACAAAGAACGGAGAAGTTTATACAACCGATAACGGTGTTGTTATGGTTGGAAAATTAAATCAATTGCCAAACCAGGCTTCGCAATTATATGGAAACAACTTATGTCATTTATTAGATGACATGGGTAAAGCCGAAAAATGGAAGATCGATATGGAAGATGCTGTTGTGTCTCGCGCAATGGTAACTTATAACGGAAAAATTAACTGGCCACCGGCTCCGCTACAAGTTAGTCCAACGGCAGGCGGTGCTGCTAAAAAAGTTGCGCCTACCGCTGAGGAAACAAAAAAATCTGAAGCGGAAACTGCAAAGAAACAAGCAACATCAACATTTATCAGTTTAGCAGTTGTTGGTGCTATGATACTGTTAGTTGGTGCATTTGCGCCTTCTGCTTTTATTCAGCACTTTACTGTATTTGTATTAGCTATTTTTGTTGGATGGCAAGTCATCAGCAATGTATCTCACGCTTTACACACTCCACTTATGGCTGTTACCAATGCCATTAGCGGTATTATTGTTATTGGAGGTCTATTACAAGCTAAAAATGATATAGGTAATATCATGACCATTCTTGCTTCTATAGCAATTTTGATCGCGAGTATTAATATCGTTGGGGGATTTGTGGTTACTCACCGTATGTTGAAAATGTTTAAAAAATAAGAACTGAATTTTATGTTTATAGCTAAAGAAATACAAACAGCCGCATACTTATTTGCAAGTATCCTATTTATTTTAAGTTTGAGCGGATTATCTTCTCAGGAATCTGCAAAACGTGGCGTTCTCTATGGAATTGTCGGAATGATCATAGCGATCATCGCAACTGTTATAGGAGAAGGTGTAGAAGGACATGTTTACATTATTGCCGCAATTGCTATTGCATCTGTTATTGGAATTATGCTGGCCAGAAAAGTCGAAATGACATCCATGCCACAATTAGTTGCAATACTTCATAGTTTTGTGGGAATGGCCGCTATGCTAGTTGGTTTTGGTTCTTACCTCGATCCTAGCACACAAGCTTTGACAGGTGCAGAGCATACTATACATTTAATTGAAGTTTTTGTGGGAATTTTTATTGGCGCCATTACGTTCACAGGTTCAATTATTGCTTGGGGGAAATTGGATGGCAAAATCCCTTCTAAACCATGGAGTTTTAAAGGACTTCAACAAATGAATTTACTATTACTTACTGCTTGTATCATTTCTGGTTTTTTCTTCTGTAAAGCGGAAGGTACCGGTGGCATGCTTTATCTTGGTATCATGACCGCCATCGCTTCTTTTATTGGCGTTGTGTTAGTTATGGCAATTGGTGGTGGAGATATGCCTGTGGTAGTTTCAATGCTAAACTCGTATTCTGGCTGGGCTGCATCTGCTGCAGGTTTTATGTTAGGTAACGATTTGTTGATTGTTACAGGAGCTTTAGTAGGAAGTTCGGGTGCCATTCTTTCTATGCACATGTGTCATGCTATGAACCGCTCTTTCTTTTCAGTGATATTTGCAAGCGGTGCAGGTAACGGCTCAGGTGGTGAGAAAAAAGCAATTGAAGGAGAAGTAACATCATTGAATCACGAAGAGGTTGCAGCTTTATTGAAAGAAGCAAAATCAGTTGTGATTGTGCCGGGTTACGGAATGGCAGTTGCTAAAGCGCAATACCCAATTTATGATATGGTGCAAATCTTACGTAAGGCAGGGAAAAATGTACGCTTCGCCATTCACCCTGTTGCAGGGCGTTTACCGGGACACATGAATGTATTATTAGCAGAAGCAAACGTACCTTATGATATCGTGTTAGAAATGGATGAGATCAACGAAGATCTTCCGACTACTGATGTGGTAATGGTAATTGGTGCAAATGATGTTGTAAACCCAAGCGCACAAGATGATCCTGCAAGTTCAATTTATGGTATGCCGGTAATTGAAGCCTGGAAAGCAGAAAAAGTAATTATCATGAAACGCTCAATGGCGGCAGGTTATTCCGGTGAAGATAATCCATTGTTTTATAAACCAAACTCAGAGATGTTGTATGGTGATGCTAAGGATAGCGTACAAAAGATTATAGGTTTTTTAAAAGCTTAGTGCCATTAAAAACAATGGATTAATTCTCAATCATTATCCTTCTATAAAAAATATAGAACTCAGATAACGCTGATCTATATGATTAAATAAGATTTTTTTGTTTATTTTATCTGCTATTATCATAATTATCTGCGTCATCTGCGTTCCATTTTTACTACCGCTTAACGATATCCAAATATTCATTAAGCGAACGTTTCACAACTTCTGAAACCAACAAGTGAAACGCTGTTACATTATTATCCACTTGTACTTGTTCCAATGCATTGTAATATGCCAACCTGTTGGTTTGTTCTCCTGAAATTTTTGCAATAGGATAACCATTTTGTAATAAGATCAGGTTCATCACCAAACGGGAGGTACGTCCGTTGCCATCAATAAATGGATGGATCGTTACCAGCTTTTCATGCATTTCGGCTGCTAATAAAACAGGATGCATTTTTTTACGGTTCTTTTTGTAAAAAAGTATATACGTTTCCATCAGCTCCGTTAAGCGATAATGTGCAGGAGGCAAATGTTTGCTTCCCGAAATACGCACATCCACTTTACGGTAAGCACCTGCATTTTCTTTATCAATGCTATGCAATACAATCGCATGGATATCTTTTACTAGGCGCTCGGTTAAAGGTTCTTTGTTTTTAACCACATCCATGATAAAATCAACTGCATCAGCATGGTTGATAGCTTCTAAATGTTCACGCATGCTTTTACCGCTCACGGTCATTCCTTTTTCTACAACCAAAGCAGTTTCCTGTAGAGTAAGTGTATTGCCTTCTATGCGATTGCTTTCAAAGGTGTATTCTACTTTAAAGTATTGCTCCAGGTTTTTGAGTTGCTCTTTAGGAAATGGACTAAATTTGTCCAAATTAAATTTTAATTTATCTATCTCCGAAACAATGGCATCTACTGTTTTGCTTAAACCTTTTCCATATTTTAATTGTTCTTCGGCTACTTTAAGCACATCCATTACTAATGAATTGTCTCCAATTTCATAGATCACTTTTTCAGCTAAGAATAAAAGCAATAGCTCTTTTTCATTGGCTTTGTAATGCTTTGAAAGCTTGCTCAATTGTTCACGTGTAGGTTTGCGCTCACTGCGTTCAATTTTACTTAACAATGCCATATCTATTTTTAATTTAGATGAAACATCTTTAAGTGTATGCTTTTTAGCTTCACGTAATGTTCTTATTTTTTCTCCAAGTGTGTTCATAAATTCCTTAATTAAAAAACAAAGGTGCACAATATTTGACAATTATTGTCAAATATCATATAAAATAATTTTCGAATTTAATGAATGATCTTAGTGCGTTGTCATTTCGAGTAGCGAGTAGCGAGCGTGTCGTGAAAGTCTGTAGCTCGTACGTTTTAATGAACATCTTATTGCGTACGGGGTATGTTTTAATGAAGACTTTAGTGCGTACTGCGTTTTCTATTATTTTTTACCACCATTCATTTTTATCAATTCGATATGTGGCCCCTATTTTAGTCTTATGTTTATCATTAAACTCTTTCTCATATCGAGTTGAAAGCATTATCATATAAACATTGTCTCTATTTTGTGGTCTATCAATTGCGATAATACGCTTATATTCAAAAAAAGATGTGTCAATATTTTTAGTCTTAAAATATCCATCACCCGAAAGTAAAACTACTTTACCATTGTCACTAAATACTAAATATCCTTTAAATCCATCATTTATTCCAGAATATTCAACCCAAATAATTCCTTTGTTTTGTTTCTGTCTATTGTAATAATAAAATGTCGTTTTTCCGCATTCATCTACTCTTTTAATTGTTATATCAGAATATCGGTAGTCAACTTCTGTGTGCAATCCACAACAAGATGATAATCCAGCAACAACAAATAATATTATAAACTTCACAAATCTAATTTTACAATCAGCATGGTACTCATTAAAGTTTGCAATCAATTGAATAATCAAAATATAAATATCTAAACGTGTTTTTTTATAGTGTACAACATTTGAATATCACCTGTTATTATGTTTCCTTTATATATTGATACCATTTTTGTAATAATCATTACAACCCATACTGACTAATCATCCATATCAATGCAGCCATAGCAGCACCGCCCAGTTCAAGTTCACGTTTGTTTACATTTTCAAAAATGTCGATAGCGGAATGGTGATAATCGAAGTAGCGTTGGGAATCGGTTATTAAATCAATTATGGCAGTATTTTCATCATGTTTTTGTAATGGTACAATATCAGTACCTCCACCGCCTTTTTTGAAATTGTATAATCCGTAAGGCAAAAATAAAGTTTGCCAGCTTTTCATTTTTTCTATTTGTGTTGTTGAGCCATCAATACCAAAACCTCGGGGAGAAGTGCCACCACCATCAGACTCTAATGCTGCAACATGTTTTTCATTATTTATTTTTGCGAGATCAGCATATTTATTTCCACCCCGTACCCCGTTTTCTTCATTCATAAAAGCAACAGCACGGATGTTGTATTTAGGTTTTAATCCCAGTGCTTTATAAATGCGAAGTATTTCAATTGCTTGAACAACACCTGTTCCATCATCGTTGGCACCTTTTGCTAAGTCCCATGAATCCAAATGGCCGCCAACAACAATGTATTCATTGGTTTTTTGTGCAGCATGAATTTCACCCACTACATTATATGATTTTTCATCAGGCAATGTTTGACAATTCATTTTCAAAAAGAATTTTAAATCTTTATCTGTTTTCAAATAATTACTTAGCCAGTTAGCAGCATTGGTACTAATCGCACAAGAAGGAATTTTAGGGATGCTATCCACATAACGCATTGCACCGGTATGTGGGTAATCATTTTGCGCGAGCGACATGGAACGAACTACAGAAGCTACAGCACCATATTTTGCGGCTTCAGAAGCGCCAGATGTGCGATTTTTTACAGCCTTTCCATAAGCAGGTCCTGTTTCAATATAGGTAGGATCCATCAAAGAATTGATGAATACAATTTTACCTTGTATCTTTTCTTTGCCCAAAGCTTTTAATTCATCAATACTTGTTACTTCAATTACATTTGCAGAAATTCCTTCAGCAGGTGTAGCAATGGACCCCCCCAAGGCACAAACCGGGATATCTTTAAAACTTTTTACATTAGAAGTAAATATTCTGGCCACTTCTTTTTCGCCACGTACCCAATGAGGAACCATGCACTCCTGTAAAAAAACAGTATCAGCACCAGCTTCTTTCATGGCTTTAAAAGCCCAGTCCACAGCTTGTTGTGCTTGCGGAGATCCGCTTAAACGTCCACCAATTTTGTTGCACAGGTAATCAAGATTGGAATAACTTTTTCCATTTGTCAATGCCTCATTGAATATTTTTTTGATCATTGCAGAATCGGTTTGTGCAAGAGTGGTGGTTACTAAAAAGCCAATAAAGGCAACTGAAAGAGAATTTTTTTTATTCATAGTCATAATTTTTAACTAGTAACCGTTTAAATTTTATTTATAAATTATACAGATATGCTTTCACACGTTTCTCGACTCCGCTCGAACTGCGCCAACCGAAGTTGGTTTTAAATTTTTATTATTTGCAGTGGTGAATTTACTGAAATCACCTGATAATTCGGTGATTTCAGTAATAAAAATGTTGTCTCCCGTACTTCGACATTCATCTTTCTTGCGGTCATAGATGATACCGCTTTCAAATAGCGCATTTTGCAATTCCTGCCTTTGAGCATAATCACCCAAAGCCCACATTTCATGGAGGTTACAGGCGAACTCAAGACTAACAGCAATATAATCTTCCAACTTCGACATCTCAATTTTGCTATTGGCTTTTTTTGCTTCAATTTCCTCTATTTCCTTCTCAAACCTTAGTTTGTACTTTTGATAAAGATCAGCTGACAGTTCCTCCAGTATAAAACGCTCTTCCAACCTCTCCAATTTTTGACGGATAGCTGTCAATTGACAGGTAATTGCTTCCTCATTTTTTTGCAGGCTGGCATTATGCTCCTGAAAAGTTATCTGTAGTTGCTCTTTTATCAAAGGAATGTAGGTTTGGTTGATCCTGAACCCTTCCAACACTTTTGCAAATTTGCTATTTACTTCATTTGCATTGCGGTTACATTTACAACCCGGTGTATTGCATTTATAATAGGGCATATCATACCCTTTTGCAATATATCCCCTCATAGGCTGATTGCAGGTGGCGCATTTCATAAACCGCTTTAGTGCAATTTCAAGGCGCTCCTTTTTAGTTTGCAAACCAAGCTTCTTTTCAGCCATAATATTATTGGCCTCCAAGAATATTGCTTCTGAAACCACCTTTTCATGTCTGCCATCCACAACTTCCCCTTCTAAGGCCTTATGTACCATTTTACCGCAATAAAAAGGATTTACTAAGATTTCGCCAATCCTTCTAAGACTGTAATCTAATCCGCAAGCTTTCAGGCGTTGTTGTATTTCAACATTGGGCATTCGTTCTTTGGTTTTCCAATAGAACATTTTCTTTATGATCTGCCCTGTTTGATTTACAACAATCTTCCTTTCTTTATTATGCTTGATGATGTCATAGCCTACTGGCGGAGCTGTTACCCATTCTCCCTGTATTAAATGCTCTTTTACCCCTGCCATGCTTTTTTGCCTTCGGAGCTGGTTGTCAAACTCCCCGAAAATAAAAAGCATTTTTTGTTGCATGATCCCGGCAGGATTAGTTGTATCAATTGGTTGAGTGATCGAAACAACTTCAATTCCCAACTTGCGAAGTTGCGAACTGAGCCAAATGGAGTTTTCATTTCTTGAAAAGCGATCTAAACTGTAAACAAGGATTTTTGAGATTTTGTTTTTGGTTTTTTTCAGGTATTCAATCATTCGCTGAAATTCCTTCCGCTCATCTTTTGCAGCACTTTCATAAGTTCCGCCAAAAAATTCCTTTACAATAAGCTTGTGCTTTTCAATATATTCCTTTGCAGCCTTGATCTGTACATCCAGACTCAGGCCATCCATTTGTTTTGCACTTGACACACGGGTGTATACTACACATTCGTTTGTCTCCATCCGGCTTAGCTTTTTACCTTTGCCGAATATTTTAAACAGGTGATTTGTTTCCATGATTTTTAAGTTTTTTACACTGCTTAAATGTTTAAGCAGCTTTGGTGAATTGATCCGGCGGTTCAGTATAAAGCTGTCTTACATTGTCGCCTTGAGTGTCAGTTGTATTGTTTTTAGAATATAACTGATAAGCAACTTTGCAAAACACTTTTACCTGTTCCAGCACTTTTTTTAATCTCTCTTCAGAGATTTCATTTTCTCCTAAAAGAGCTTTAACTCTTTCAGGGGTTAATTCATTCACCCGCTTATTCATGGCTCACCTTTCTAAGTATGTTTTTGTTTCCCAGCTTGTCAAAGAACTTTTCTTTTAAGAACAGAGTGAGCAAAAAAATTGCACTCTTTTTTACTTTCAACTCTAATATAGGCATAATCTTTCTCATTTAAAAGTGTTTTTTATTAACACCGGGAAAGCCTTATAAAACAAAGCTTCCCGGCGCTTTTTTTAATAACCTGTTTTATTCTTTATTCTCTATTTTTTTACTCTTGCTCCTCTGCCTCCTGATAATAATCATCCAATAATTCAATCAGGTTCATTACATCATTCCGCTCATTTGGATCATACTCAATATCAACCACAAGTTCACCATCTTCACTTACTTCAATCAGCTCATAAGAGAGTTCTGTATCATCTAATGCTCCAAAAAAAGTACCTATGTAATCTTTTGGGATTTCAAATTGTCTTGTTTTATTTTGCTTTGCCATGTTTTCTATTTTTTACTGTTATTGTTTTTAATATTTCTTTTTTCAAAACTTTAGTTGTATTTCATGATCTCCTCCTTTCATTATTAAATGAATATTTAAAATTATTTTTCCTTGAACTTTAACTCACTAAATTTTCTTTTCTTAACCCATTGAGATAGTTCAAAGCGGGTTACAATCAGGCCTTGTTTCTGCTCTGGGCTTATGCGGTATTTAAAATGCTCTCCTATGGTTTTAATGCAAATATTTTTTATCTGTTCCCGTAAGCTTTTTATTTCATCGGTATATGGATAGTTTGGGTCTAAGCATTTATAATGCTTTGAGTTTATAACATCGGTGAAGGCGTTGCAAACTTCTTTCAGATCGTCCAATTCAATGCGCTTCATTTCTGTAAATGTGAGCAGGACTTCAATTAAGCAGCGATACCTTTCACTAACCCATAGTCCGGCCTCATCATTTGAATCAAAGAACTTGCTCAGGCTATGCCAAAGGTCTCTTTCTTCATACAGGCGATTGAGCTGTATCAAATACCGGGATGGATAGTCTGCATAATCTTCCTTGTTAATTTCTGCTTTATTCTCTGCTGCTATTGGAAGCATTGTCTTTTGCTGCTCCTGCTCATCCGTCCTGACAGCAAATTGAATTTCCGTATTGACAGGTATTTCTTCTTCTGTCCTGACAGCTAATTCGATTCCCGTATTGACAGGTATTTCTTCTTCTGTCCTGACAGGTAAATTGATTTCAGCATTGATAGGTATTTCTTCTTCCGTCCTGACAGATAAATCGTTTATTTCATTAGGCACTTTTTCTAATGAAAAATCTTTTACTGATTCTTTACTTTTCCTTAGAACATAAGCGAACTGCCTGCAAGAATGGGAGCAGTACATTGAATCCGTTCTTTTGGGGACAAAGGGCTTATTGCAGTATGAACACAAATATTCCATTACTTATCCCTCCAGTCTATAATTTCATCTTCTGAGAACCGAAAATCATCATACGCATTAAGTAAGCCCTGTATGTTTTGAAAGACCTTTAATTGCCTTGGCTTACCCTGATCTATACCAATTACAAATACAGCCATAGCATGATTCTCAAGCACCTGGGTTATTTCATACGTCAATTGTTCTTTTAAAAGAATTGATAAAATATCGAGGATCATGTCCTGTGGTACTTTTATCGTTTCATCTGTAATTCTTGCAATCCCTGTTTTCATATTCTTTGATTTTAACTTAGTGCGTTACGTTTTTTTTCGGTTAGTGATCGCTCCTTTCGCCTTACCGGAAAATAATCATCTTCCCTTTCGGGAATTTCTTCGATTTTCTGTACTTCTTTTTCAATTTCTTTTGCTTTGAACTTTTTATTAAGGTGAATAATCAGTTCTTCCTGCCTGTCTTCCACATCCCCGATCTTTTCCCGCAACTCTTTATTTTCTTTTGTCAAAGCCTCGATCTTTTCCTGCATGGGTTTTATTGACATTAAGTAATTGAATAAGGCTGCTCCCCCTGCTGAAAGCAGATGCTTAATGAACTCGGCCAATCCGGGGCTATTTAATAACCCATTAAGATCAAAGCCGGGGGAAGGGGTTGTTGATGCGTTATTTTTGTCTGTTTCCATATTCCTTTTTTAGTTGTGCCAGTTCCGTAAAAAACTTTGTAATGTCGGTTTCATTTAAAATCGTTAATAAGCCGATTTGAATAAGCGCCGCCAACAATTTTTCGCCTTCTTCCATCTCTGCAAACAGTTCCCGTAAATACCTGTCCTGATCTGACAAATAATTTAATCTAATTAATATCCGTCCTGTCTGATCTATTCCCTCGTACTGACAGCTAATGTTATTCCTGTACAAGCCTTTTAATGTGAACGTGGCCATATACTGAGGAATAGTGATAATTGATGTTTTCTTTTCCATATCTTTTTGTTTTAAATTCTAGTTTTTAAAGTCATGATTCTATTTGTCCAACAAAGTTCGGACACGCATATTTGACACTTATTCATAATTTCTACTTTCTATCCTCTATTTTCATTTATTTTTAGTTTCTTTCTTTTTTTTTCGTTTTATTCTTTCCGGTACAAAGTTGAGAAGCCGTCCTGACACACTTTCCGAAAACAGCACATAAGTGTCGATAAATGCAACAAAAAGAATAAAACTGTACTGAAATGGAATTATTTTGAAAGATATTGACAGTTCATGCTACCAGATCAGATAGCGTTCCATAAAGTGATTGCAAACGGATTGGAGAACAATTAGTTAAGTTTGTCTCTATCCTGAAAACTATACATCTTGTATCAGACTGATTTAAGTTTACAGCCATGCGCTCTAAATCATCATTTATGGCTTATTGTGGAATGTTTAAGGGTGATTCGATAATGTTTACAGGCAAGAAATAAAAGGTCATAGAAAAACCTTCGGTTTTTTCTACTAATTAGAATAATAGGAAATCTATGGTTTTACGAAATTCATTTTTTACCTTTTGACCGAACAGGTACAGGATAATCGAAATCGTCAAAAAACTCATTCAATGTAATGTTCAATGCTTTGCAAATAGCTATTAATGTGGAAAAGGAGGTGTTTTGTTTTCCTGTTTCAATTTTTGATATTTGACTAATACTGACATTAGCAGAAAATCCAAGTTCTTCCTGCGAAATGTCTTTTTTAATCCGCAATTCTTTTATATGCTTTCCCAGGCGTTTTAAACCTTCTTTATCTACTGATCTAATCATAAAGCAATATTCCGTTATAATTTTCAAAAAGGTAATAGTCTATATAACCACTTCTATATAACCAGTTATATAAACTATTTTTTGTCATATTATTTTATATATTTGTTCCGAAACAATTAAGTATGTAAACTGTAAGAAATAAAGAAAATATTGCGTTTCGCTGAGATTCATTTCAAAACCACCAAAATAAATTTTACACAGCTACGCAGGAAACGCCCGAAAAGGGCGTGGACTTGCTCATGCTGTGGAAGGGGCTTGGTGGTTCCTGAAATGAATGGGCAATGTTTCACGCTCTGATTTTTGTGATAACCCCAAATCAATATATTAATGCACCCGACAAGAATAAGCGCAGATCAAAGTGTAATAACAAAAAGAAGATTTATTAACAGAATGAAAAAAGCAGGTTTAACTTACCTTTTAAATTACCACTCCGGTAACTGGTGGAGCCGTACCAATAATTATAATAGGGGAGTTCTAAAAATCAAATTGTTAATAAATAACGATATAACTAATTGATAATCAAATAATTATGATTATATTTACGTTATAAATAAGTTAGACAAAAAATGAAGTTAATACGCTACAAAACACAAGAAAAAAAAGGATTATTTGACGAACAAAACTCGATAGAACTTTTATCAGAAATTGGTAATCCATTAGAGATGGTAAGTAAGGTGATAGATTTTGAAATGTTTCGTTCAACCTTAGAGAACAAATTATTGAATACGAATAAAAAAAATAACGCAGGAGCAAAACCATTTGACACGGTGTTAATGTTTAAGATTTTGATTTTACAACGCTATTATGGGCTTGGTGATAAACAAATAGAGTATCAAATTATTGATAGAATTAGTTTTAAAAATTTTCTTGGCTTAGAAACAGGCGATAAAATACCCGATGAAAAAACAGTATGGGCATTTAGGGAATCAATAACAAACGAAGGACTTGTGGAGGATTTGTTTCATCAATTTAAAAGTCATTTAGAATCTAAAGAATTAATTTTTAACGAAGG
>JBBSPS010000109.1:0-12848 GCA_038258655.1 Bacteroidia bacterium | reverse complement strand
TGGAGAAAAAAGAGGATTCACTTAAATCAATTGCAATAGAAATCATCCAGGGAAGAAATGCAGAAGATCGTTTCAAGGCAGACAGTTTGTTTACTAAAATGTTTGTAAGAGCGCTAAAATCAAAAGGCTCCTTTAATTACCCTTTCGATTCATTAAAAAAAGACATAGCAATATTGACATCTCCCGATAACAAATTCAGGATTATCAACTGGAATGTCCCTAAAGATGATAGAACACAGGAATATTATGGATTCATTCAAACCAAGCATAAAAACAAAAAAGAGAAAACAGAGATCATACAATTATATCCACTCATTGATAAATCATTGGAAATAAAAAACCCCGAAAATGCCATTACAGATAATAGGAAATGGTTCGGAATGTTATATAATAAGATCATTCTTAAAAAGACAAAAAATAAAACCTACTACACTTTATTGGCTTGGGATGGTAATGATAATTTTTCCAGAAAAAAAATCATTGATGTGCTTACATTTGATGTTAATGGTACTCCCCGCTTTGGTGCTGATATTTTTAGTATGCAAAAAAAATATCCGAAACGGGTAATTTTCGAATATTCAGCAAGCTGCGGTATGTCACTTAAGTATAGTGATAAAAAAGATTCTATTGTATTTGATCACCTTGCTCCTACTCAGCCGCAATTAGAAGGTCAATTCCAATACTATTGCGGTGATATGAGTTATGATGGTTTCGGGTTTAAAAAAGGGAAATGGAATTACGGGATCGACCTGAATGCTATTAATGACAAGGATTACAAGGATAAAGCATATAAAGACCCTAAAAAAGAGGGTAAAAAAGGGGATGACGAAACACTAAACAATCGTGGAAAAGATGCAAAAAAATTAAATCAATATTTGAACCATCACAAAAATTGAAATTTTTACCATAAAAATAAAATAAGCCCACAGATTCACAAATTTATTTTTTTTAATCTGTGAATGTGTAGCAGCTATTAAATAATTCTTATTTTTTTACATTCTTTTTAGAATCCATCAAATTATTCATTGCCATCATTTCCTGCATGGTACGTTGCATATTCTCACTTGATCCATCTAAGAAAATAACATTTCCTTTTCCATATTCTGCGAAATTTTTAATTGCTTCTGTCCACATGGAAAATAAAATTACTGATGTATCTAAATTAGCTTGTTCCATTTCTTTTGCAGCCTGGCTCATTCCTTTGGCTACTTCTTCACGGAACAAAGCCACTCCTTGGCCTCGCAATTGCGCGGCCAAGCGCTCAGCTTCAGCAGCAATTTTAATGGCATTACCATCCGCTTCAGCAGCTTTTGTTTTAGTAATTAACAATGCTTGTCCTTCATTTTCAGCGGCAGCTTTCAAGTTGCTCGATGCAACCACTTTCGCCATTGATTTAATAATTTCTTCATCAAAAGTAATATCGTTCAATTGTAAGTCGATAAGGTGATAACCCCATGTTTCAAGGGTTTGATCAATTTGATCTTTTACATCATTCACAATTTCCTTACGAAGCGAAAGTACTTCCGATTGCTTTTTAGTTGCTACAAAACCACGGATAGTACCTTCAATGGTACGAACCAATGCTTGCATTAAATTACGATCGTCAATAAATTTAAAAGCAACATTTTTTATACTCTCCTCGTTTGTATTTATAACAGCATATAACAACATAGCTTTAAAATATACATTCGCCTGATCAATGGTAATGGCTTGAAACTCCAATTCTACCGAACGATTTTGAATGGATACACGTTTGTAAATCTGTTCTATAAATGGAATTTTCATATTTAATCCTGGCCCCATTATTCTGCGGTATTTACCGAAAACAGTAACCACACCAATGGAACCTTGTGTAACAGTTACAAAAGAAAGAAAAAGTACAAGCAATACTACTATTACTAATACCAAAGGAAATACTGGGAGCATGATGAGAGGTTTTAGTTTGTTTGATACAAATGTATGTAAATATAAATTCGGATATTATTTTAAATATCGTTTTTCAATATCAATGTTTTGCATATCTTTGCAGTACTTTGAAAAAAGTAAATGGTTGCGTAGCTCAACTGAATAGAGCGTCTGACTACGGATCAGAAGGCTAGGGGTTTGAATCCCTTCGCGACCACAATAACATTGAACGTCCGGTAGTTACCGGACGTTTTCTTTTAAGATTTTTGGTTCAATATATTTATGAAAATCTGGAACCAGGCTCCGCTTGTACGTTTATTACTTCCTTTTTTAGCAGGTATTATTATTGCGGTTTATCTTCCTTTTCAATTTGAGTATGGCCTGTTTGTTATTGTTGCGTTAGCGCTTTCAATTTCAGCAATAGTACTTATCCCACGTTTAAATTTTTCCTACAGAAAATCAAGATGGTTTGGGTTATTAATAACCATTACATTATTTATTTCCGCTTATCAGCTCACTATTTTAAAAACAGAAAAATTTGCTGCTGATTACTTTTCTAAACTAACTGAGAGTACGTCATTTGTATATGCAAGACTTACCGAGCCTTATCTTGAAAAAGAAAAATCACTGAAAGTAGTGATGGAAATAATTGCTGTGAAGCAAGGAGGTGAATGGAAAGTTACTCGTGGTAAAGCGATGGTTTATTTAAAAAAAGATATGCGTGGCCTGCTATTAAACTATGGTGATGAGTTAATGATGAAAGCTAATTTTAAAGAAGTACCCCCACCCCAAAATCCCGGAGAGTTCAATTACAAAAGCTTCCTGGCTTATCATAATATATTTCAGCAGGCATCTGTAAAAAATAATGATTGGGTATATAGTGGTATTAATTCAGGTAATGCCACGATAAGGGCTTGCATCAACTTACGCAACAGGTTGTTAAATGTACTTACTACTAATCATTTGCAAGGCGAGGAATTTGCGGTGGGAGCTGCATTGCTCTTGGGCTATGTAGATAAATTAGATCAAGATATTATTTCCTCTTACGCAAGCACCGGAGCGTTACATGTCTTGTCTGTTTCAGGATTGCATGTAGCAATCGTATATATTGTATTTAATTGGTTGCTTTTCTTTTTCGATAAAATAAAATATGGCAATATTATAAAAGCCATTATACTCATTTTATTCCTTTGGTTTTATGCAGCGCTCACTGGCCTATCGCCATCAGTTCTGCGGGCTGCCGCTATGTTCAGCTTTATTATCATCGCGAAATCATTTAACCGATATACCAATATTTACAATACATTGGCAGCTTCCGCTTTTTTATTGTTGATCATTAATCCATATCTAATAATGGATGTTGGTTTTCAACTTTCCTATCTTGCAGTGATCGGAATTGTTTACTTCCAACCAAAAATTTATAATTGGTTTGAAATAAATAATTGGTTGCTCAACCAGGCATGGATGATCACTTCTGTTTCCATAGCAGCACAAATAGTTACATTCCCATTGGGCCTATATTATTTTCATCAATTCCCAAATTACTTTTTGTTGTCCAATTTTATTGTAATTCCTGTTTCAACAATCATCATTTATTTAGGAATTGCTTTATTCGCTTTTGCAAAAGTTTCAATTGTGGCAATTTATTTAGCAATGGGTTTTAATTGGAGTGTATGGTTTTTAAATGCATCCGTGAAAACAATTGAAAAATGGCCATACGCTTTACTGCAAAGTATTTCTATATCCGCAATGGAAATGTGGCTAGTATATGGATCGATCATTTTATTTTTTTACTATTTCACAAAACGAAAGTCAGCCTATTTGATATATGCACTTAGCATTACAATAATAATAGTGTGTTCACAGATAATTGAACAACATCAACAGTATCAACAAAAAAAATTGATCATCTATAGTATTCCTAAAACAAGCGCGATAGATTTTATCAGCGCAAAAAATAATGTATTGTTTACTGATAGTGCTTTTGCGCAAAACAAAAGTGGTTTACTATTTCATGTAAAGCATAACTGGTGGGACTTAGGAATAAACAGCACAAAAATTATTTCGGATACTATCCAAACAAAAAATTTAAACATTGCCAATAATTTTATCCAATTTTATGATAAACGGGTGGTGATTATAAATGACCGACATATCCTAAGAAAGAAACAAGTGATATCTCTAAACCCTTTAACGGTTGATTATTTGATCATTTCAAAAAATTCACCTATCCACATCGCAGATATTTTAAAAGTATATCAAGCAAATAAAATTATTTTTGATTCATCCAATTCAGAATATCGAATCAATAAATGGAAAAAGGAATGTGTGGTTTTAAATCAACCCTATTATTCTGTGCAGGAGGAAGGAGCGTTGATTGTAAATTTATAATGATGTAAATTTGTATAATGAATCTCAATATAGGCGATAAGGTCAGTTTTTTGAATGAAAAAGGAAAAGGGATAGTAACTAAGATCATCAATAAAAAAATGGTGGGAGTTACTATTGAAGAAGGTTTTGAATTACCTTACGTTATCTCCGAATTGATACTACTTGAAGCCGCGATACAAAAAGAAATATCTCCCGAAAAACCCATTGAACCTGCACCGAAAATAGATCTTAAAAAATTATTATCTCAAAAAAAGAAATTCTCAGATTCTCCCAAACAATCCAAACCTCACGCGCAAAATAATGGAATGTTGGAGATGGAAATTAATCTTCACATCGAAGAATTGCTCGATAATTATAAAGGAATGAGTAATGCTCAAATAATCCAAGTGCAATTAAGATATTTTCAACAAGCCTTAGATAAAGCCATTAGCGAGCATTACAGAAAATTAATTGTGATACACGGCGTTGGTAATGGAAGATTAAAACAAGAGGTTCGTGCCTTACTTTCCGCAGAAAATAATTTACGTTATTATGATGCATCCTACGCCAAGTATGGTTATGGTGCTACAGAAATAGTGATTAGCTGATTACTAATTAGTCGATGTGCTGATTAGCTGATTAGAGGTTAATCGATTTATCCATTTTTTACATCAACCAATCAGACATCAGTTTTATTAGTTATCTTTGCATCGCAGGCCGTTCTATCGCTGCGCAGTAATGCGGAGAGGAAAGTCCGGGCAACACAGAGCATCCCACTTCCTAACAGGAAGGATTCGTATCAATACGAAGACAGCAAGTGCCACAGAAAATAACCGCCAAACGCAAGAATGGTAAGGGTGAAAAAGTGAGGTAAGAGCTCACAGGAATGGTTGGTGACAATTATTCGGGGTAAACCTTGGGAGTTGAAAGACCAAATAAACCGAAGCTTAAGAGCTGCTCGCTCTATTCGGAGGGTAGGTTGCTTGAGTTTTGCAGCAATGCAAGATCTAGATAAATGATAGAACTCGACAGAACCCGGCTTACAGGCCTGTTTTTTTAAAGTTGGTAATTAATTTTTTACAATATTACATTAACCAGAAAAATGTGATGCTACTTTTTGTTTTAATTAATTTAAAAATATCATATTACTTCCATTTTATTTTTAATTTCGTTTCTATTTTCATATCATAACACAAAAAATTTAGTATGTCAAATTTTGCAAACGTCCTTGAAGTATACCAATTCATGAATGACAAAAATTGGAGGACCTGAAAACAAAAAATATTTTGCAAAAACCTTTCGTGAATTGCTGCAATCAGTTAACGGAATGAGACTTCCGGAACAACAAGAAATTCTTGAAGAAACAACTATTAATTGGGAAAGCAAATCGAAATCAAACGGATGATATTTTAATCATAAGCATCCGTATATAATTTTATTCTATAGACAAGCCCGCCACAAGTTAATATAAATTAGTCCGCTTTCATAAGCCTCTCCCCCAGCCCCTCTCCAAAGGAAAGTGGAGCAATGGACTAATATATACCAAGTATTGGTATTAGTGGAATAAATAGCCATTTTATACAAAACGCTGGATAGGGTGTCAATTCAATTAATTATACTATCTTTGTCCCGGTTTTAGTCAAAAAGGATTTTTTGCTGAGACGAATTTACAAAGGTTTAGAACTTGTCGAAACAGCCCAAATGCAATATGCAGGGCTTCTTTAATAACTTTGTCGGATTCAACTCACACATACTTCCTAGTAAGTTGACAAAGTAATATTAACCTAAAAAAACACTAAATGAACAAATTTGAAGCGTTAGGCTTTAACAATGCTATTGTTAAAGCAGTAACAGAATTGGGTTTTGAAACCCCAACACCGATACAGGAAAAAGTAATTCCTGTATTATTAAAAGGTAATACCGACCTAGTTGCTTTGGCACAAACAGGTACAGGAAAAACAGCAGCCTTTGGTTTACCTTTGACTTCCTTGCTTGATTTCACTTCTCGTGATACACAAGCTGTAATTATTTGTCCTACACGTGAGTTGTGTATGCAGATTACTCGCGACTTACAGAGCTATACTAAATATATTGATGGAGCAAACATTGTTGCCATCTATGGTGGTGCAAGTATCGATAACCAATCACGCGACATTAAAAAAGGTGCACAAATAGTTGTTGCAACTCCGGGCCGTTTGAATGACATGATCGATCGCAGGAGAGTGAACTTAAGCAATGTGCGTTTTGCTGTGCTTGATGAAGCAGATGAAATGCTAAACATGGGGTTTAAAGAAGACTTGGATACTATCCTTTCTCAAACTCCTGAAGAAAAAAACACCTGGTTGTTCTCTGCAACAATGCCTGATGAAGTATTGCGTATCTCTAAGAACTACATGACCAATCCTGTTGAAATAACTGCAGGAACAAAAAATGCCGGCAATGAAAATATCGAACACATTTATTTTGTTGTTCATGCACGTGATAAATATCCGGCCTTAAAACGTATCGCAGATTCCAATCCCGATATTTTTGCAATTGTATTTTGCCGCACACGTATTGAGACACAAGAGATCGCCGATAAATTAATTAAGGATGGATATAATGCGGATGCTTTGCATGGTGATCTTTCACAATCGCAACGCGATCATGTGATGAAACGTTACCGCAGCCGTTCACTTCAAATGCTTGTCGCTACTGATGTTGCGGCACGAGGTATTGATGTGGACAATGTAACACACGTTATCAATTACAACTTACCCGATGAAATTGAAAATTACACTCACCGTTCAGGACGTACTGCACGCGCCGGTAAAACAGGTGTTTCCATCGCTATCATAAACATGAAAGAAGTTGGAAAGATCCGTATCATAGAACGTATCATTAAAAAGAAATTTACGCAAGGGACTGTACCAACAGGATTTGAGGCGTGTGAAAAACAATTGTTCAGCTTGGTGAAAAAAATTCACGATGTAGAAGTGAATGAAAATGCTATTGAAGCATACATGCCAAAAATTTATGATGAGTTGAAGGACCTGAGTAAAGAGGATATCATTAAACGTTTTGTATCTACAGAGTTTAACCGTTTTTTAGATTATTATAAAAATGCACCTGACTTGAACGCTTCTGTTGGAAGAGAAAGAGAGCGTTCATCTACACCAGGTATCACAAAATTATTCATCAACTTGGGTGAATTAGATAGTTTGGATAAAAATACAATGAAGGAATATATTTCTGAAGTTTCAGGGGTTGATGCTGCATCAATAGTAAATATAGATGTAAAAAGCAGTTTCTCATTTATTGAAGTAAAAACAGAAGCTGCTGAAATAATCACAGGAACATTCAAAAATGCACGTTACAATAACCGTAATGTACGTATTGAATCTCGTGGTGACAGTGGAAGCGGAGAAGGAAGATCACGTGGTGGATATGAAGGAGGTAACAGACGTTCTTCCGGTGGTGACCGTGGCGGTTACAGCGAACGCAAGAGTTATGGTAACCGTTCGGAAAGCAGAGGAGGCGACAGAGGTGGATATCGCGGCAACAGCGGTTCCGGCGAACGTAAAAGTTATGGTGGAGGACGAAGCGAAAGAAGCGAAAGCGGAAGAAGCTATTCTGATCGTAAACCTAGTAGTGACCGTGCTGAAAGAAGTTCATCCAGAAGTTCAAGTGAATCAACAGGTGGGGAAAGAAAAAATAATTTTTCCCGCGAAAAACGCCCAAGAAAACAGTTTTAAATAAAATTAAATTTTTTTTAAATAAAAAAGGTGAATCAATGGTTCACCTTTTTATTTTTAAGACAAAAGAAATTTAGTTCAATTTAAAATCCAAATTATTAGAATGCAATAATTCTAAAAAATCATTATTCGGATTTACTTTGATACGTTTCGATGGCAACTCCACTGAAATGTTTTCATCATCTATTACTTTAAAACGCAACACACAATTGCGCGGTTCAACTTTCGCATTTTCATTTATAATGTCATTCACTTTACTAATGAACTCATCTGATAATTCTTTTAAAGGAACTTGAATGGTAATATTTTTCGCAAGTTTATCACGCAACTCGGATAATAATTGAATGTTACTTACTTTAAATTCAAAGTTCCCGGAATTCCTGAAACGTTCTTCTATCTTACCTTTTACATACAAAAATAAACCATTGACCATATATGGTTTGAATTTTACATACGCTTCTCCAAAAAAAGCAAGCTCAGCTGATTCGTAGTAATCTTCAATCGTAATTTTCCCCCAAGGGTTTCCTGTTTTTGTAACACCATTATGTACGTTAGTTACAATTCCTCCGAATACCAAGTCTTTATTTTTATTTTCCTCTATCTTTTTAATATCAGTTACTGAATGGTAACAAAAATTATCCATTTCTAATTTATAGGTATCCAACGGGTGGCCGGAAATAAAAAAGCCTACTACATCTTTTTCATTTTTCAATTGTTCTAAATTATTCCATGCTTCACAAACCGGAATCTTTGGTTCAGGCATATCTACAGCTGTATCTTCGCCAAACATTGATATTTGCGATGAATTCACACCTTCCTGATGTGAGTTGCCATAACGTATCGCTTTTTCCAAAAAATTAATGTTATCGTTTCCATCGGTAAAAAAATAAGTGGCGCGATGAATACCGAAGGAATCCAAACCACCTGCATACGCAAGGCTTTCAAATGTTTTTTTATTGGCTGCCCGTAAATTTATTCGTCTTACAAAATCAAAAATACTTTTGTAAGGACCATTCGTCTTACGTTCTTCTACAATCGCAACCACAGCTGCCTCCCCTACTCCTTTCACAGCACCCATTCCAAAACGTATTTGTCCATTCTTATTTACGGCAAACTGATATTCACTTTCATTCACATCAGGGCCAAGCACAGGAACACCCATGTGTTTACACTCATCCATAAAAAAAGTGATTTTATCAATATTATTTAAATTATGTGTTAAAACGGATGACATATACTCTCCAGGGTAATTCGCTTTTAAATAAGCTGTTTGAAACGCAACCAACGCATAACATGTTGAATGCGATTTATTAAATGCGTATTGCGCAAATTTCTCCCAGTCGGTCCAAATCTTCTCCAGTTTATCAACAGGCAATCCTTTAGCGGTTGCGCCTTCCATAAACTGGCCTTTCATTTTGTCGAGCGTGTACCTGTCTTTTTTACCCATCGCTTTTCGCAATACATCAGCATCTCCTTTTGAAAAGCCCGCTAATTTCTGCGAAAGTAACATCACCTGTTCCTGATAAACAGTGATCCCATAAGTATCTGCAAGGTATTCTTCCATTTCAGGAAGGTCGTATGTAATAGCTTCACGGGCATGTTTACGAGCAATAAAATTGGGAATGTATTCGATCGGCCCCGGGCGATACAAGGCATTCATCGCGATCAAGTCGGCGAATTTATCAGGTTTTAAATTGATCAGATGCTTTTGCATTCCTGCACTTTCAAACTGGAATGTGCCGTTGGTATCACCATGTTGATAAAGTTCAAACGTTTTTTGATCATCCAACGGAACATCATCTATCGCTATGTCAATTCCATGATTTTGTTTAATAAGTTTTAATGCATCCCGCAAAATGGTAAGCGTTTTTAACCCCAAAAAGTCCATTTTAATTACACCGGAATCTTCAATTACTTTTCCATCATATTGTGTGATCAATAATTCTGTTTCTTTTGATGCTGAGATGGGGACGATCTCCGTAAGATCTTTTGGTGCAATAATGATCGCTGAAGCATGAATACCCGTGCCACGTACAGAGCCTTCCAATATTAACGCTTCTTTCAATACTTTTGATTGAATATCATTACCTGCTAGGATGGTTCGTAATTTTTTTACATCTTCCAAATCTTCTTTGGATAAGCCTTCTTTTTCCTCTAAGCTTGCTTCACCTGTCATTGGCGCTTTAAGCACACGTCTCAATTCAATACCCGGACGATCAGGAACTAATTTCGCCAGCATATTCGAATCCTGCAAAGGAAGGTCCAATACGCGCGCGACATCCTTGATACTCATCTTCGCAGCCATTGTACCATACGTTACAATTTGCGCCACTTGATTTTTCCCATATTTCTCAACCACATAATCGATCACTTTTTGACGGCCTTCATCATCAAAATCGGTATCAATATCGGGCATTGTTTTACGGTCCGGATTTAAAAAACGCTCGAACAGTAAATTGTATTTAATCGGATCAATATTAGTGATACCAATACAATATGCGACAGCGGAGCCTGCCGCAGAGCCACGCCCGGGGCCCACAAACACACCAATGTCTTTTCCATGATTAATAAAATCCGCAACAATTAAAAAATAACCCGCAAAGCCCATTGTTTTTATTGTGAACAACTCAAAATTCAATCGTTCCTCTACTTCAGGTGTAATATCACGGTAACGCTCTTTCGCGCCTTTGAATGTCATGTCAAATAAATAATCATCCTGTGTCGCAAAGCCTTCCGGTATTTGATAATTGGGCAACATGATATCCTGCTTAAGTTTGAGCGGTGTTATCTTATCAACAATTTCGTTGGTATTATCGATCGCTTCAGGAAGATCGCTGAACAATTGCGACATCTCAGCAGTCGTTTTAAAATAAAATTGGTCATTGTAAAATGCGAACCTTTTTCCTTTTGAAGAAATGGAATCATCGTCACCAAAATCTTTCATAGTAGGCGTACTCTGCTTTTCACCTGTATTGATACATAATAAAATATCGTGCGCATTGGAATCCGCCTGATCAACATAATGCGAATCGTTGGATGCGATTATTTTCACATTGTGTTTTTTCGCAAGCTTCAACAACACTTCATTCACCGTATTTTGCTCAGGAATATCATGCCGTTGCATCTCTACATAATAATCTTCACCAAAAATATCCAACCACCATTTGAATTCTTTTTCTCCTTCTGCTTCACCATGTTTTAAAATTGTTCGCGGCACAGATGCACCCAAACAACAAGTTGTAGCGATCAGTCCTTTATGATATTGTAAAACCAGTTCTTTATCGATGCGCGGATATTTCCCATACAAACCCTCTATATACCCCAATGAACAAAGCTTTACAAGGTTTTTATATCCTTCAGCATTTTTCGCTAAAAGCAATTGATGATAACGTACATCTTTATCTTCTTTTGTAAACTGGCGCTTGCGGCGGTTTTCCACCACATAAAATTCGCAACCTACAATTGGTTTTATTTTATTGGGATTTTCAGGAGTATTATGTTTACCGGCTTCAGCGACAAATTTAAAAACGCCAAACATGTTACCATGGTCTGTAATGGCAAGTCCAGGCATTTCATCATTCACCGCTTTTTTATACAATGATGAAATATCCGCAGCACCATCCAATAAGGAAAACTGAGTATGTACGTGTAAGTGGGAAAAATTAGCCATTAGTAATTAGTTCGATGATCAGGAATATCTAATTCGTAATTTTCGTATAAGATGCGTAATTCAATGAAGTGATTAATTGATTGGTGTTTTATAAATTGTTAGGCATGTAAATTTAACTATTTAATAGCATGAATATTGTGGTGTTGAAAAGTATTAAGAAATGATCTTAAACCTATCACATAAGGTGGAAACGATTTTAAGGTTCGGCTTTTTTGTGATAGAACATCCTTGCTTCTTTCCTCAATCAAATTAAGACCTTTGAATCCCATTAAAAATAAACTTATCGATAAAAACTCAGTTCTTATCGAAAAATAAAAACTACTTTTAGTGAAACATTTGAAAATCTTCACCGTAATAATAGCACTGGTTAAAAATAATCAACCCTTCTATGAGACAACTCAAAATATCCAAACAGGTTACCAATCGCGAGACAGCTTCGCTTGATAAGTACTTACAGGAGATAGGAAAAGTGGACCTGATAACTGCGGATGAAGAAGTTGAATTGGCCCGTAAGATACGTACCGGTGATCAACACGCACTTGAAAGGTTAACAAAAGCGAATTTGCGTTTTGTGGTTTCCGTGTCCAAACAATACCAAAACCAAGGATTGAGTTTACCCGACTTAATTAATGAAGGCAATTTAGGTTTGATAAAAGCCGGGCAACGCTTTGATGAAACACGTGGCTTTAAATTTATTTCTTACGCGGTATGGTGGATACGTCAGTCTATTCTTCAAGCATTGGCGGAACAATCACGTATTGTCCGTTTACCATTAAATAAGATCGGTGCTATCAATAAGATTAATAAAACATTTGCCAAACTGGAGCAGGAATTTGAGCGTGAACCAAGTCCTGAAGAGATCGCTAAAATGCTGGATATCTCAGAGCATGATGTAAAAGAATCAATGAAAAATACAGGCCGGCATGTTTCCATGGATGCGCCTTTAACAACCGGTGACGACAATGCAGGCAGCATGTATGATGTAATGGAAGCGGATGACAGCCCAAGCCCTGAAAATGGTTTATTAAATGAATCGTTGCGCAGAGAAATCGAACGTGCTTTGCATACACTTACTTCACGTGAAGCGGATGTTGTAAAATTATATTTTGGTTTAAGTGGTGAACATGCCATGACGCTGGAAGAGATCGGTGAAAAATTTGACCTTACCC
>JBBSPS010000108.1:0-12936 GCA_038258655.1 Bacteroidia bacterium | reverse complement strand
TTTTTAATCAAAAGAATTCCTCGAAGCTCTGCTTCGGGGTGGGGTTAGTAAAGTAAATATTATATTTGGCTTATGAGCGAACATATTCATAAGCGGCATAATAAAAATTTGTTGTTGTATCATTTGGTTTGTCCGATAAAATATCGGAGAAGCGTATTGTCCGAAGTTGTTGAAAACAGTTTGGTAGAGGTTTGTAAAAACATTGCAAGCAGATTCGAAATACATTTTATTGAAATAGGAGCGGACGATAATGATGTCCATTTTCTGATACAAAGCGTTCCAATGATGTCTGTAAAAAAGATTGCACAAACGGTTAAAAGCATTACGGCAAAGGAACTTTTTCGGCTTCATCCGGAAGTCAAAAAACAACTCTGGGGAGGCCAATTTTGGAGCAGTGGTTACTATGTTAATACAGTTGGTCAATATGCGAACGAGGAGACAAATCAAAGGTATATCAATGAACAAGGCAATGAAAAAAATGAGTATAAAAAAATTCATAGAAATCAATTAAGTTTATTCGAGTAACACGATACCTCGAAGCTCTGCTTCGGGGTTATTCATTAAAAATGAAACTTCAGATAAGGGAAATAAAAAGAGAAGATGATCCAATAATTGAAAAGATCATCAAAAGTGTTTTAGTAGAACATAAAATGGACAAACCCGGAACTATATATTATGATGAAAATCTTCGTTGTATGAATGAATTTCATTCTATTCCTGGAAGTATTTATTATGTAGGAATGGTGGATGGAAATATGATCGGAGGAGCAGGCATTTACCCTACTACCGGATTACCAGAGGATACTTGTGAATTAGTGAAAATGTATATTTTACCTGACGCAAGAGGAAAAGGTTTTGGTAAAGCACTCGTTAATAAATGTATTGCTTTCGCGAAAGAGCAAGGATATAAAAAAGTGTATCTTGAAACGATGGAAGAATTGAAAAATGCGGTGAGTATGTATGAAAGATCGGGATTCAGTTTATTGTCCGGCGCATTAGGGAATACCGGACATTTTGCATGCACTATTAGAATGATAAAAGAAATTTAAATAGAACGTAGATACTTGTTGATAGCACAAATAAAAATAAGAGAAGAGAAAAGCACTAAAATCATATTTAATCATAACGATCAGTGTCATCTGCGTTCTATTTTTTTAGTGAAATTCGTGTCCAAAAATTAAATAGAATTCGAAATAAAAATTTATGAAAATAGGCATCTTAAGAGAAGGAAAAATTCCACACGACAGGCGGGTAGCATTTACACCCGAACAGTGTGTTTTGATCCAAAATAATTTTCCGAATACGGAAGTGATTGTTCAGCCAAGCGATTGGCGTAGTTATACAAATGAAGAATATGTTTCCAAAGGAATAAAAATAGCTGAAGATATTAGCGGTTGTGATATTTTAATGGGAATAAAAGAAGTTCCAAAACAAGAATTAATTCCCAATAAAAAATATTTATTTTTTTCTCACACTATTAAAAAGCAACCTTACAACAAAGAACTGTTGCAGGCTATTTTAAAAAATAATATTCAACTGATAGATTATGAATGCTTAACGGATGCCGAGTTTCACCGGATCATTGGTTTTGGACATTACGCTGGTATGGTTGGAACATACAATGGTATTTTAGGTTATGGGAAAAAATATAAATTGTTTGATCTGAAACCCGCTCATCTTTGTCATGATAAAAAAGAGCTGAAAGAAGAATTAAAAAAAATTCACCTTACAAATCTTAAAATTATTGTTTCAGGTAACGGCAGAGTTGCTAATGGAGCGATTGAATTGCTTGGTATCATGGGTATTCGAAGGATAACACCGTATGAGTTCACACATTATTCGTTTCGTGAACCCACGTATGTTCAACTTCATTCCAACAATTACAATGAAAGTATAGATGGATCTGCATGGAATACGGATGAGTTTTATCATCATCCAGAAAAATTTCGTTCTACATTTGGTAAATATACTAAGGACTGTGACTTGCTTATTCATTGCTCATTTTGGGATCCGCGTGCTCCTATTTTATTTTCTAAAAAAGAAATGCATTCACCCGATTTTCGGATAAGTGTAATTGCCGATGTTACCTGTGATATAAATGGTTCCATACCATCCACCACCAGAACAAGTACCATTGAAGAAAAATTTTATGGATATAATCCCCTTACAGATATGGTCGGAGATCCTTTCAGTAATGATACAATTACAGTAATGGCAATAGATAATTTACCTGCTGAGTTACCTCGCGATGCTTCGGAAGATTTTGGTAAAGAGCTGCTTGAAAAAGTGTTGCCGACTTTATTGCTGGAAGATAAAGACGGATTGATCGATCGTGGTAGCATTACTAAAAATGGAAAATTGATGTCGCGTTTTGAGTATTTGAGTGATTATGTTCAGGAACCATTAGTATTGTGACCACAATACCGTTTCGATTATAAGGAGAAATCTCTTTTTTCTATACTTTTTAAAGAGCAAAAGTGTTAAGTTTGTTCTTCTTTTAAAACATGGAAAAAACCGCATCAACCAAATCTTCCTTACTCACCATTTTTTTGACCGTATTTATCGATCTGCTCGGTGTAGGTATTGTAATCCCTGTAATTGGCCCATTGCTGCTCGATCCATCGCATAATATGCTGTCAGCGGAATTGAGTATTCATACCCGTACTATTTTATTAGGCTTTTTAATAGCGGCATTTCCTCTGGCGCAATTTTTTGGAGCGCCAATGTTAGGGGCGCTTTCCGACCGTCATGGCCGAAGAAAAATATTGACGATCTCCTTATTCGGAACATTAATAGGATACGTACTTTTCGCAACTGCAATTTTAGAACATAACATTTATATATTATTTGCCAGCCGGATTTTGGATGGCTTTACAGGAGGGAATATTTCCATCGCGCTTTCCGCTATTTCCGACATCAGTGATGAAAAATCAAAAGCTAAGAACTTCGGAATGGTAGGTGCAGCGTTCGGCTTAGGCTTTATTTTAGGCCCTTTTATTGGCGGTAAATTAGCTGATCCCGGAATTGTTTCCTGGTTCAATACTGCTACACCATTTTGGTTCGCCGCTATTTTAACAACATTGAATTTAGTATTTGTATTTGTCGCCTTCCCTGAAACTCTTAAAGAAAAACGCCATACACCTGTGAGTATGCTCACCGGAATGCGTAACATTGGTAGGGCTTTTCAACTTACACATTTAAGAACCATTTTTTTTGTAGTGTTTTTAATTACACTTGGCTTTAATTTTTTTACTCAATTCTTTCAGGTATTTTTAATTAATAAATTCAATTATAACATTTCTCAAATAGCTGATATATTTGCTTACATCGGTATCTGGATTGTATTTGCTCAAGGTGGGTTGCAACGGCCTTTCTCAAAAAAGTTTGCACCCTTAAATATTTTGCAAATATCAGCTGTATTGCTGGGGATCACTTTACCAATGTTATTAATACCAACAGAATCAAAATACATTTTTTTTGTTCTTCCCTTTATTGCTATTTTTCAGGGACTCACACAACCTAACATTACATCAGTAGTATCAAGCCAGGCTGGCCCAGACGAGCAAGGGCAAATACTGGGGATCAATCAATCCATACAATCATTGGGAATGGCAATTCCTCCTATCATAGCAAGTATTATAACTTCAATAAATATTAATTTACCGATACTTGCTTCATCCTTTTGTATTATTATGGGATGGGGAGTATTGATGGTATTTTTTAGAAAGAAAAAATTGCAGCATACATTTAATAATTAAAACCTTTATAAAATGAGAAAAATTATTTATTTATCAGGAATTGTTTTATTCGTTGCCGCTTGTAGTGGCGATAAAAAACAATCGGAATCCCAAAAAATAGCTACACCGGAAGAAATTTCTGCTGAAAGTAAAAAAGCAAATGTCTTTTTTGATCGTGCATTTGATGCCGCTGTTGACCGCGATCCTATGCGTCAATCGTTTTTAGGAATTAAAAAAGATTATGGCAAATGGACCGATATAAGTGATGAGCATGCTCAGAAAGAGCTGGAGTTTACAAAAGCTGATTTAGATTCGCTTCACAAAAATTTCGACATCGAAAAATTAGATGAGCAAACTAAAATTAGTTATCGTTTATTTGAAAATGATTGCAACCAGCAGATCGATAATTTTAAATGGCGCTTTCACAATTATCCGGTAAATCAAATGGATGGATTACATTCAAGTATTCCTGCATTTTTAATTAACATACATACGGTAACAAATAAAAATGATGCTGAAGCCTATATTTCAAGACTTTTAGGGCTTCCTGCTTTGTTTGATCAATTGATAATTAATGTAAAAATCCGTGAAGAAAAAAATATCATCCCTCCTAAATTTGTATTCCCTTATGTGATCACTGATTGTAAAAATGTATTGACCGGGATACCATTTGAAAAAGTGAAAACGTCCAGCACTTTATTAGAAGATTTCTCTACAAAAGTAAATGCTTTGAAAGATATTGATGATGCCACAAAAAAAGAGTTGATAGCAAAAGCTTTCGATGCACTAATTACATCTGTAAAACCTGCGTATGAAAAATTAATGGCTTATTGGAATGAGTTGGAGAAAAAAGCGACTACTGATGATGGTGCTTGGAAATTTCCTGATGGAGATGCTTTTTATACTGCCGCTTTAAAGCAAACAACAACTACTGATTTAACTGCCGATCAAATTTATGATATCGGTATAAAAGAAGTTGCTCGGATACAAGGTGAGATGAAAGAGATCATGAAAAAAGTAAAATTTAAAAATGATAACCTTCACGACTTTTTTACTTTTATGCGCACCGATAAACAATTTTATTATCCCAATACTACTGAAGGAAAAGAAGCCTATCGTTTAAAAGCTGTTAAAATTATTGGTGATATGAAAAACGAACTGGACAAATTATTTATTACCAAGCCTAAAGCGGATATTGAGGTAAAAGCGGTAGAACCATTTCGTGAAAAGTCGGCAGCTGGCGCATTTTATGAAGATCCTGCTTTGGATGGATCTCGCCCCGGACGCTATTATATCAATCTGTATAATATGGCTGATCAGGCAACTTATCAAATGGAGGCATTGGCTTACCACGAAGGTATTCCAGGACATCACATGCAAATTGCAATTGCTCAGGAATTGACCACCGTTCCTAAATTTCGCCAGCATGGTGGAAATGTAGCTTATATAGAAGGTTGGGCATTATACTCTGAACGTGTTCCAAAAGAGATAGGTTTTTATTCCGACCCGTATTCCGATTTTGGACGATTGTCAATGGAGCTTTTTCGTGCTGCACGTTTAGTGATAGATACAGGTATACATCGCAAAAAATGGACCCGTCAGCAAGCATTAAAATATTTTAATGAAAACACACCTAACCCAGAAGGCGACAATAAAAAAGAGATTGATCGTTACATTGTTTGGCCATCACAAGCTACAGGCTATAAGATAGGGATGAATAAAATTATTCAACTTCGTGAAAACGCTAAAAATAAATTGGGTGACAGATTTGATATTCGCGAATTTCATGATGTGGTACTTACCTCAGGGTCAGTACCTTTGAATATTTTAGAAGAAATGGTGAACACATGGATAAGTAAAAAATTAAAATAGTTAATAGTGAATAACAGTAGGCAATCAAGCAGTTAACAAAAATAACAAACACAGATTAACAAATTCGCATAGATTCGTTATCCGTACAAAAATTAAAAAAATGGCAAAAAAATTAAGGTCAAAAAAAGGAAAATCAGTCCTTACAAAAAGTTCACATGAATTCTTGGAAAAGTATTTGAATAATGCATCACCAACAGGTTTTGAGAGTGAAGGACAAAAAGTGTGGCTCAATTATATCAAACCATATATTGATGATTATATGGTGGACAATTATGGAACTGTTGTAGGTATTATAAATCCGAAAGCCGATTTTAAAGTGGTGATTGAAGCGCATGCGGATGAAATATCATGGTTTGTAAATTATATCACCAATGATGGTTTTATTTATTTACGCAGAAATGGTGGCAGTGATCATCAGATCGCTCCATCAAAACGTGTGAACATACATACTGAAAAAGGAATTGTAAAAGCGGTATTCGGGTGGCCTGCTATTCACGTTCGTGATGCGGCAAAAGAAGAAACACCAACATTAAAAAATATTTTTTTGGATTGCGGTTGCAGCACAAAAAAGGAAGTAGAAGCGCTGGGCGTTTATGTAGGTTGTGTGATAACGTATGAAGATGAGTTTATGGTATTGAATGACCGTTATTATGTAGGACGTGCATTGGATAATCGTATCGGAGGATTTATGATTGCTGAAGTAGCACGTTTATTAAAAGAAAATAAAACTAAATTGCCTTTCGGACTGTACATCACTAACTCTGTACAGGAAGAAGTAGGTTTGCGTGGCGCAGAAATGATCACACAAACCATTAAACCAAATGTGGCAATTATTACAGATGTGTGTCATGATACACAATCACCTATGATGAGTAAAATTACCAGCGGTGATCTGTCATGCGGCAAAGGTCCTGTAGTGACCTATGGCCCGGCAGTACAAAATAATTTACTAAAACTTATCATTGATGTGGCAACAAAAAATAAAATACCGTTTCAACGTGCAGCTGCGTCACGTATAACAGGAACTGATACAGATGCGTTTGCTTATTCGCTTGGTGGTGTGCCATCGGCATTGATATCATTGCCATTGCGTTACATGCATACAACCGTTGAAAGCGTTCATAAAGATGATGTGGAAAGTGTTATTCAACTAATTTTTGAATCACTTAAAGCAATTAAAAATAATCATGATTTTAAATATATAAAGAAGTAGAATTATTACTTTCAATCAGAGAAGGGGAAAAGCTCTGTAACAGGATAATTGTAGGGTTGTAAAAATGTGACATACGTTAAAAATTAAAGTGACATAGTTTAAAAACTATTGTCGCTTTTTTTACGCTTGCTTATTTCGAGTCAATCGAGAAACGAGCGAAAGCCCAACTCATTTTCTCGATAAACTCAAATGCCATATACACACCTATAAACAATATGCGCATCTTATTTTAAAAATGATTATTTTAGTAAAAATTTAGAAATTAAACAGAAATGGCATTATTAGGTTCAATACTCAAACGAACATTTGAACTGCGCGAGCGGATGCCCAAAATACGTAAGGTAAACGGGTACAAGCAACAAGTTAAAGTATTAAAACAATTACTTACAAAAGCCGAATTCACTGCATTTGGAGAACAGTATAATTTTTCCAGAATAGTGAGTGAACAAGATGTGGTAGCCGCTTTCCGAAGTACAGTTCATACTCATGATTACAATTCCATGTTTAAAAAATGGTGGCACCGTGCAGTGGAAGGTGAGATAAATGTATGCTGGCCAGGACGAATAAAATATTTCGCGTTAAGCTCCGGAACATCAGAAGCATCAAGTAAATATATCCCCGTTACGGCAGATATGTTGCGTGCAATAAAAAAAT
This sequence comes from Bacteroidia bacterium, assembly GCA_038258655.1. Lineage (GTDB taxonomy): Bacteria > Bacteroidota > Bacteroidia > 2-12-FULL-35-15 > 2-12-FULL-35-15 > 2-12-FULL-35-15. The sequence continues at coordinate 5,460 of JBBSPS010000108.1, read as the reverse complement.
CGAATATCCGCCAAATGGTTAAGCAAGGTAGTTATGACTTTCCTAAAGAACATTTTCAGCGCGGTGTTTTAATGCTTGGCGGTAGCACTCATTTAAATTATAACGGTACTTATTTTGAAGGCGATTTGAGCGGTATTCAAGCAAAAACCATCCCTTTTTATTTCCAGCATTTCTATAAACCGGGCAAACGTATTTCGAAAGAACGTGATTGGGAAACTAAATTAGAAGAAATTACAAAAAATGCAAAAAATTGGGATATAGCTATTATAGTTGGCGTTCCGGCCTGGGTGCAAATTTTGTTTGAAAGGATTATTGCAGAATATAAAGTAAAAACCATCCATAATATATGGCCTAATTTGGAAATATATTGTCATGGAGGGGTTTCCATTGCCCCATATAAAAAAGGTTTTGAAAAATTATTGGGAAGGCCAATTATGTTCTTTGATACATACCTCGCATCTGAAGGATTTATTGCCTACCAAGATAGGCAAGGCACTGATTCCTGCCGTATGGTGCTTGATAATGGAATATTTTTTGAATTTGTTCCTTTTACAGAAAAGAATTTTGATGCGGAAGGAACAATTGTTGAAACACCTGAAACCTTTCACATTGGTCAAGTGCAGGAAGGTGTAGAATATGCTTTGTTACTTTCTACTTGTGCAGGTGCTTGGCGTTATTTAATTGGTGATGTAATAAAATTTACTTCGCTGGAGCGATATGAAATTATTATCACCGGACGTACCAAACATTTTTTGAGTTTATGTGGTGAACATCTTTCACAGGATAATATGAATCGTGCGATTGAAATTGTTTCCGGTGAATTGAATATTAATATAAAGGAATTTACCGTTGCAGGAATTAATTATGAAACGTTATTCGCGCATCATTGGTTTATTGGTACTGATGATAAAGTAGATGCGGCAGTGTTGAGTAAACGTATTGATGAAATATTAAAAGAGCTGAATGATGATTACCGTGTGGAACGCATCGCTGCATTAAAAGCGGTGATCGTAGATGTAATGCCTTCGCAAGTATTTTATGATTACATGGATTCAAAAGGAAAAATAGGTGCTGCATTTAAGTTTCCGCGTGTATTAAAACATGCACAACGAAAAGATTGGGAGCAATTTTTAAAAGATCATCCAAACAATAAAAAATGATTTTTACTTTAATATATCAGGGATTAGTTATTGTTCTCCTCCTGACCTTTTCCTTTGGCCCGGCTTTTTTCTCACTAATAAATACAGGAATAAAATATGGCTATAAACCGGGCACTTTGCTTGCTATTGGAATAATAGCAAGTGATTTTTTTTTATGCATGTTTATTTGTCTTTTAGTATATTATGGTGGTACCAGTTTATTACATTCCGAAAAAGCCCAAACTTTTTCAGCCATCATAGGTGGAATTATTTTAATTGTTTTTGGTGCTTCTTATTTTCAAAAGCATGTAACAAAATCCGATGCGTCAATTGATATTGGCTTTCAGGCTCCACATCCTTCTATTATGCTATTGAAAGGTTTTGTTTTAAATTTTTTTAACCCTACTGTTTGGTTTTTGTGGTTAGGAAATGTAACGGCAATAAGTAAAACATTAGACTATTCTCTTTTTAAAATGGTACTGTTTTTTTCTGTCGTTTTAGCAACTACTTTATCTGTAGAAATTTCAAAAGTTTATCTTGCTGAAAAAATAAAAGCCTATCTCACAGACAGGCTAATGACAATTGTAAATTATATTACAGGATCAATATTAATTATTTTCGGATTAGTGTTGATTTATAATCATTATTTTAAATAAGAGTTTTGAAGTAGTTTTAGAAATTTACTTCTCCAATATCCCTTTTATATTGGGTTTGAAGTATAGGTTGCTTTTCAGGATCTTACCATCTTCACGGAGTATAGGTTCACCGTTTTTATCCAGCTTACTCATATTGCTACGTTGAATTTCATCAAACACTTCTTCAATTTTATGTTGTAAGCCGTGGCGTAAAATAGTTCCGAATAAAATATACAGTTGGTCGCCAAGCGCGTCGGCAATTTCAACTAGGTCGCCATTTTTGCAAGCATCAAGGTATTCCTCGTTTTCTTCTTTAATTAAATTATAACGAAGCATATATTCATTCTCACCAATTTCAGCAATGGGTGTGTATCGGTTTCCAATCTTAAAAACATCGTGAAATTTTTCAACGTGTTTAATTTTTTCTATCATATTGTTTATCGTTTATCATTTTAACCTTCAAATTTTCAAATTAGCTAATCATCAAATCATTTTTTCCCTTTTTTAGCTTTATACTGTGCGTTCAATCCATCCAGAATATCGTTAGTGATATCAAGGCTGTCATCAGCCAATAATATGATTCCACCAGGGCCATTTGTATATGTTAAGATATAATTGTAGCGTCCGGTCTTGTTGTATTCCTTAACATAATCTACCACTTCTTTCCGAACCTCTTCATTACTTTTTTGAAATTCATCTGCCAGCGCTTGTAATTGCCCTTCCATTTTATCTAATTCCGCTTTATCTTTTGCTAATTCTTCCTGCGCGGTTTTTGTTTGGTTTTCTGATAACAATCCCTGACTGGCTTTTTGTTGAAATTCACCATATTTCTGTTGTAGACCTTGTCCCTTTTTTTGATAAACACTTTCCAAACGTTGTTGTTTTACTTGTGCGGCAGCAGTTAATTCTTTTACAAATTCATATTTTTCATTCAGCACATCGCTGTTTAGATAAACAATTTTAGATGCTTTAATTTCTGAAGGCGACATTACAAGTGGTTTGGCAGAAACAGTAGAATCAGTCGCACTTTTAGATGATGTGCATGTATCATTACAAGTAGAAAAATGCAAGTAATACAATACCGCAACAGCGATTAATAATACTACATTTAGTATGATTGAAAAATTTTTATTCATTTTTATTTATGATTAAAGGCTTTTTAGTTGTTTATTTTGAATCTGTTGGGAAAGAATTAATTTTATGCTCTCTCAGGTTGTTTTAATTTATTGGGCAAATAAGTAAAAAAGGTATCACCACGTAAACCCAAACGTAGTGTTTCCAAAGGTATCACATCATCGTACGAAATATTTCCTAAGTTGGCATTAGCGCCTAATAATTTTAAAAACCATACCTGTTGGGTTTTTTGAGGCGCTTCCCACAAAATAGCATCTTTATTTATTTTCGCTAATATTTTATTGATCAATAACGTATGAGCTGTTCCGTTTGCACGATAAATACCTACATTACCGCTTTCGCGTGCTTCGGCAATTACTTTCCAGGAACCTGCTTGTAATTCGCTGTTCATCATGGAGGTCCATTTAGCAGGGTGGATAATGATACCGGCTTCTTTAGAACCTACCTCCGATAAAACGGTATAATTTTTAGCAAGCTTGTGAATGTATTCACATTTTTTATCGTGTGGCATAACCACGGAACCATCAGATACTTCTACACAATCCAGTTTTAATTTATCCATTAATTTCACATAATCATTAAACATTCCACGTACAATGAATGCTTCAAATAATGTTCCACCCAAATACACTTTTAATCCGGCTTCCTTATACAAATTAATTTTTTGTTCAATATTATTGGTGAGGTAAGAAGTTCCGAAACCTAATTTAACAAGATCAGTAAGCTCGGCATTGGCAGATAAAAAATCTTCCACTTGACGAACGCTTAAACCTTTATCCATCATCATAGTAATGCCACTTTGGCGAGGTTTTGCTGGGCGTTCAGGAATATGAGGTAATATGAAATTCATATATATTAAAAATTATTTAATTGTTCAATTGCCAACTGTTCAATTGCCTATTTACTTTTTATACGATTCAATCAATTGGGTGATACTTGTATTTTCTTTCAATTGCGGAATGTATTCAAATAGTTCATTGTGTTTTTCGTAATTCAATTTTAAAGCGCTTTGCAAGAAACTAAGCGCTTCTTGTTTTTGCCCTATACTCATTAAACAAGCTGATATGCGGTATTGCAACTCCGCATTTTGCGGATGATGTTTAATTCCTTCCGCAAGTATTTCCAGTGAGCCATTTTTATTTTCCTGTTCAAATAATAAATTTGCGTAATCCAACCAGATCTCAGCATTTTCAGGATCAAGCTCAATTACTTTTTTGAAAGATTCTTCGGCATCCTCATAGAATTGCATTTTTTGTTGCAATTCACCGTAGATATACCAATATTCAGAATTGTCTTTTTCCAGTTCCACCGCTTTTTTTACATAATGAATTCCTTCACTGGTGCGGCTTTGAGCATCCAATACAATGCCTATACCGAGCCATGCATCTCCTAACTGAGGGGCCAGTTTAATCGCTTTATTGTAAAATACCAACGCATGTTCAAAATCTTCTTTTTTCTCATAACATTCGCCAATGTAATAGAATGTAATAGCATCAGGTTCTTCAAATTTTAATGTTTCTTTATACACTTCAATGGCTTCATCCAACTTATTGAGATTGGCCAATGAATTCGCTTTATTAAAATACGCCGAAGCAAAATCATCTTGTATCGCGATGGCATAATCATAAGAATCGATCGCTTTTTCAAACATTCCTAAACGATTGTATGCCACACCTAAATTGAACCATGCAGTACCTGCATACGGATGTTTATCCACAAAATCAGTATAATACTTTACACTTTCTTCGGATTGTCCGTTCAATTCATAACAAAATGCTAATTCATAAAGAGCTGCTTCATTTTCAGGATTTTCAATTAGCCCTTTTTTTAGGTAATAAATCGCGTCATCAAATTTGCCGGTATTTTCAAATTCAAATGCCATTGCGAGATAGATCTCATCAAGCTCTTCCGAATTTTTCGCAGCCTTTTTATAATTCTCTATGGCTTGATCGGTAAGTCCCATTTGGCTGTATATGGAGCCTTTGGTCATGTATAGCTCGGCATTGGAAGGTTCCATGCTTTCTACATAGGAGAGTATTTCCAAGGCTTTTTGGCTTTGATTGGTAGCCGCATAAATTTGCGCTTTGCGTAAAAAGAAAATAGTGGAAAAAGGGTATTGGCCTATTGCGAATTCAATGGCCTGTAATGATTTTTTAGAGTTGTTCTTTTCAATATAATATTCAACAATTTCTTCTAATTCATCCGCGTCAAAAAAATAATTTTTGGCGTTATTGATCATTTCTTCAAAGCGATCGACCAATATTAACAGGTGTCTTGCTCCTTTGTTCTCATTTTCTCCGAATTCTTCGCTACTCATCGCTTTCTATTTTATAGACACAAAAAAACAATTCATAGAATAAATTGTTTTAAAACTGTAAGCGAAAGTAATAAAAAATGAGGTATTTATAACTATTCTGGAGTTTCCTCAAAAATTACTCTGGGAATAAATCTAATTGAAAATGGTCTATGTTTCCCTGTTTCCCCTTAAAACTATCTATCCCGACTCGTGTTTTTTTCAACAGTTCATAAATTCCATCAGCCATTGCGTAATT
>JBBSPS010000107.1:0-12948 GCA_038258655.1 Bacteroidia bacterium | reverse complement strand
AAATAGTGATATGTTTTTACTATTCATTTTATTTCTGATTGCTGTTCGGCTGATTGAGTTATACGTTTCTAGCCGCAATGAAAAATGGCTTAGAGCAAATGGTGCCATAGAATTCGGAAAGGAACATTATCCGTTCATAGTGATTCTTCACATATGTTTTATTCTATCACTCATCCTTGAATATTTTTTAAGAGAAGGAGTATTAAATTATTTTTTCTTGTTCATGTTTTTTTTACTAATTGTTAGCAAAGTGTATGTAGTGTCTTCGTTAGGAAAATATTGGAACACAAAAATTTTCCGTATCCCTCACTCTCTGCCTGTAAAAAATAGAATTTATAAATATATTAGGCATCCAAATTATCTCATAGTTATTACTGAAATTGCTGTTATTCCACTTATTTTCAACTTATATTATACAGCCATAATATTTAGTATCCTAAACGCAATTATGTTGTGCATTCGAATACGAGAGGAAAACAACGTGTGGCGTGGGACTGCAAAATAATTCGCTACGTCCTGTTTAACTTGGCATCCCGCCTGTTAATACGTTTTCCATCTCAGCATAATTTTTTCTCTATTTATTTCACAGTATTTCCCTCTGTATCCAATTCAACTACATCATATCCTATTTTTTTTAGTCCATCGTACACTTTGGCCTTATCACCCACCACTAAAATGACCATATTATTATAAGGTAAGTGTTTTTTTGCAAGCGCATCAACTTCCGGTTTGGTGATCGATTTTAATATTTCACTTTCTTTATCAGTAAATGTTTTATCAAGATTATAATCCAGTATACGTTTCACAAATCCAGCTTTTTGATTGGCTGTTTCATATTTCAATGCTTCACTTTGTCCCATTGAATTTTTTGTAAATACCAATTCATCAGCGGTGATTCCTTTGTCAGCATAATTTTTTATTTCTTTCATAAATTCAACTACCGAACTATCGGTTGCATTGCCTCTAACACCTGCGTTAGCATTATAAGGCCCTGTAAATTGATTACCTATAAAATTAGCACGTGCGCCATACGTATAACCATGCGCTTCACGTAAGTTCATATTGATACGGCTGTTAAACGCGGTTCCCAGTACATAATTCATAATAGTTGATTTATAGTATTCACCGGTTGCATCAAAAGGTAAAGCCATATAACCGATGCGTATTTCAGATTGTGGGGCTTTATCTTTATTCACAAAATAAATTTTTGTTTTATCAATAACAGCAAATGCAGATTCTTTCGGATGTGTTATTTTGTTTCCTTTCCAGCTCTTTAAGAATGTTAATTTAGGAATAACTTTTGCCTGGTCAATATCCCCGACAATAACAACAGATGAACCCACCGGTGAAAAATTCTCAGCATAATATTTTTTAACATCATCCAACGTGATCGCAGTTACGCTTTCTTTTGTTCCCAATGATGGTATGCTCATAATATGATCATTACCATAAAGTAATTTAGCGAATACATTGTTAGCTATAACGGTTGCTTGTGTCGATTGATTAGCAATAGCTTCAAGTCGTTGTTTTTTTATACGTTCAAATTCTTCGGTATCAAATTTAGGATGAAATAAAATTTCTTCGGCAATAATTAAAGTAGAATCAACATTTTTTGTTAATGATGAAATGGACACCTGAATATCTTGTCCGTTATTGTTAACGCCCACACTGCTGCCCAGGCGATCTAACTTTTCAGCTATTTGTTCAGCGGTATGTTTGGTAGTTGATTCATTCATAATGCTTGTTAATAGCTGTGAAATACCTGCCTGATTTTTATTTTCATACCGATGTCCGGCTTCAATATTTAATAAAATGGTAACGCTAGGTACTTCATCACTTTTTGCACCAATCAGTTTTAACCCATTATCAAAATTTTGAGTCCAGTATGGAGGTGCTTTCACCAATGGGGCAGGGGATGATACAGGTTTTCCACCTCTGTTGAAATTATCTTTTGCTTTGGTATAAACCAGGTTTTTATATTCCGCGCCTTCAGTAGCATTCACATTACGTAGCGGAGGAATGAAGTTGTCGGGTTTTGCAACTATGTTTGATTTACCTTTTGGCGACACACTTAAAATTACTGCGTATTTATTTTTTACGTATTTATTATATACACGCATAACATCTTCCTTGGTAACTTTAGTATACCGTTCCATATCTTTTGTGAAATAATTGGCGTTACCTGTAAATGTTTGATTAGCTGCTAATAAGGTACCCTTTCCTTTTACGCTGGATAATGAATTGATCATTTGTGTTTCAAATCCAGCTTTGAATTTTTTAACATCATCATCTGTAACACCCCGTTTTTCAAATTGAATAAGTGATGCACGCACCAATGAATCCATTTGTGCTAATGTTTTTCCTGGAAATGTTCGAATAGTAATCTCAAACTCCCCGGCTAATTCACTTGTTGAATGGCTTATATTAGCAAATTGCGCTACTTGTGATTTTACAAAATTTTGATAAAAAACGGATGATTTACTTCCACCCATTACATCGGCTAATACATCTAAAGGTGCTTCATCCGGTGTATACCCGGCTACCGTTGGGTAAGTGAAAGTAACCTGTGGCCCGCGGATATTATCTTCATAGGATATATAACGGTCCTTGTCTAACACAATAGGAGAAAAGGTTTGCGGTTTTACTTCCGGCCCTCTTTGGATGGATCCGTAATATTTCTCAGCAAGTTTTACAACTTCAGCGGCATTCACATCGCCTGAAACGGTTAATGTTGCATTGTTAGGGCCATACCAACGCATAAAGAATTTTTTTAGGTCGTTTACATCTACACGATTTAAATCTTCGATGTAACCGATAGTTTGCCATGAATAAGGATGCGTTGTAGGATATAATGCGGCACCTGTTTTCTCTCCGGCTATCCCATATGGCCTGTTATCATAATTTTGTCCGCGTTCATTTTTAACTGTTTCACGTTGAACTTCAAACTTTTTTTGTGTTACCGAATCCAATAAAAATCCCATTCTGTCAGCCTCCAACCACAATGCGGTTTCTAATTGGTTGGATGGAAGCACTTCCCAATAATTTGTTCTGTCGTTATTTGTTGAACCATTTAAAGTTCCACCGGCTTCGGTAACAATTTTAAAATGCTGATCATCACCAACGTGTTCAGAACCCTGAAACATCATGTGTTCAAAAAAATGCGCGAAGCCTGAACGGCCTTCCTGCTCACGTGCTGAGCCTACATGGTAAGTAACATCAACATATACGATTGGGTCGGAATGGTCTTCATGAACCAATACTGTTAATCCGTTTGATAACTGATATTTTTCATAAGGAATAACTAATTCACTTCCTTTACGGGTTATTTTTTCTATCAGTTTGGTTTGTGCAAATGTGGCGCTACCTAAAAAAATTAATAGAGCAAATGCTAAAATATTTTTAATTTTCATTGTCAGATTTTTTTGGTTGATGCAAATATATTCAAATAAATAGAAAAAAAAAGTTTGCAATTATGCAAGGCTTTTAAAAAGGATGAATGGTAACTAAAAATAGTTGATAGGGTTTCTAAATAGATCGAATCTTCTTTAGTGAAGCTTCTAAAACTTCCGATTGTACAAACTCTTTTTCACTTTTCGCGATAACAATAGTGGCTACTCCATTGCCAATAATATTGGTGATGGCCCGTGCTTCACTCATAAACTTATCTACACCCAATAAAAACGCCAGGCCCTCCACCGGAATTTTATGAATGGGTGTAAGAGTTGATGCTAAAATAATAAAGCCGCTACCCGTAACTCCTGCGGCACCTTTTGAGGTGATCATCAATATACCGGTGATGCTTACCATTTCGGCAACGCTCAATTGAACATTGTATAATTGCGCCAAAAAAATAATGGACATCGATAAATAAATGGAGGTGCCATCCAGATTAAAAGAATACCCGGTAGGAACTACCAAACCAACTACCTGTTTGCTACAACCCAATTTCTCGAGCTTTTGCATAATGGAAGGTAAAGCAGCTTCAGAGGAAGATGTTCCTAAAACAATAAGCAGCTCTTCTTTAATGTATTTTAAAAAGCGATACATATTCATTTTAAAATAATAGAGAATGCTTCCCAACACAAGAAAAATAAAAACAAACATGGTAAGATAAACCGTCCCCATTAATTTGGCCAGCGGAATTAATGTATGCAACCCGAATTTCCCGATCGTAAATGCCATGCCTCCAAACGCTCCAATGGGTGCCAGATACATCACGTATTTTAAACCGATAAAAATTAGTTGAGAACCTTTACTCAAAACATCCACCGCTTTTTGCCTGTGCTTAGAAAAATTAAGTAGTATTCCAATGATGATCGATAGAACTAAAACCTGTAAGGTTATATTTGCGAAAAAGAATTTTGTCCAATCAAATCCGGCTGAAGCCCTTTGTGTGTACTTACTTGCATCCATCATTTGTAAATTGCTTTTGTCAATCTTCCCCGGTTGTATCCAAAGCCCAACAGCAATACCAATTACCAAAGCAAGTGTGGTTACAATTTCAAAATAGATCAATGCTTTAATACCAATACGTCCTACTTTTTTCAAATCGCCCATCCCGCAGATGCCAAGCACAATGGTAAAAAAAATGATCGGCCCGATAAATAATTTTATGATATCGACGAAGGTTTTGCCCAATACTTCCATCTTTACAGCAGTTGCCGGAAAGTAATTTCCTAAACAAATTCCTGCAAGTACAGCAACTAAAACCCAAAAAGTAAGATTAGAAAAAATGTAATATGGGATACCACGTTTTTTTACCGGAAAGATTTTCATAACAGCATCTCAATTTAAATGCAAATTACAAAAAATAGATTTTAGTAAATTGTTTGGTTTTAACTATTATAAAAAAATTTCAAAAAAAGAATGGAAAAATAGAAGATGGGGTTAAACATTTTATTTATATAAAAATTCCATCAGAATACAACAAGAATAAAACTTTCAGGAAAGGCTCAAATGCGATATCATTTTTAATTGCAGAAATAAAAAAACACCGCTCATAAAATTTCTTTCATAAGCGGTGTTTGGTAATTAACTCATTAGGAATTGCTCAATGCAAAAGCATTTACATCAGATTTATCATACCCTGATAATCTTTGGTATCCATCTGTAGCAATAGAACGTACATACAGATTTTCCGAAAATGCTGCTTGCCCAACGCATCCATTTAGCAAAGCATTAACAGTATAGGAATTTCTAAAAGCACCGCCTGCTAGTGTAAAGCCTCCTACATTGGCATTTACATAGCCGCTAGGATGTATTCCTGTATCTACAGTATTGTTTCCTTTGATGACATCAAAACTAAAATGGGCAAAGTTTCTTGGATGTGATGCTTCAAAACTTAAGTCAATATGCTGATTTACATCCGTGTATTTAATAAATCCGCATGGGCCTGACAAAGCTCCTGTTTCATGTAACACAGCATCGTGAATATCTGCATTACAATGTGCGTTATCAATACGAACAAGCATAGTAAAGTTTTTAGCCAATCCACCGGACATACTCAAATAGGAAGATGTTGGATCTTGTGAATTATCCAAATTACTGAATTCAGAAATCTGGAAAGTTTTAGGATTAACATTTGTTACCACAAAATTTCCACTGCCATCATATTTTCCTAGTTCAAGATCAAAACGATAAAGTCCGTTAGCAAGTGAATTGCTATCTACAGCACCACCGGTCCAGAAGATATCTCTCCAGAATATATCAGTAAACGGAACTTTCCCCGGATGTGCTGCTAATATTGTTGGCTCAAGACTGATGTTTTGATTTGGAATTCGGAATGCAATATTATCTCCCGTACCGCTTGGTGCAATATCCAGATTAAAACTATGGTAATGAAAAGTATCTAAATGAACCATATATTCTCTGGAAATTTTATCTGCCGCATTTAAAATTATTGGAGTTTGAGATCCAACAGGAATAGAAGTTAAATTTTCGGTTGCTACTCTTGTTGCTTTCCAGCGGAAATGTGTAACACCTGTACCTGAAGCATAAACATTTTCACCGGCAAATACTTCTAAATTTAGTTGGCTTCCAAATGGACTAATCCAATCATACCCTATAATATCTGTGCATCCTGCATTTAAGAATGGTGCACCTTCAATAGTTCTTGTATTAGCAATATTTTGTTCTATATGCAATGCACCACCTATATTACCAATAGACCTAAACCAAAATGCATCACCGGGGCCTTCAGTAGTGCAACCGCATGGTAATACTCTTGGATCGGTTATATTAATATGAATATCGGTTCCGCAAGCATAATTCCACCAAGTATGGCAAGGAAGGCTGGGTTTATAAACAGTTACCCATGTACCGCCAATATATGCTTCTACCCATATATAAATATTCAATGGCCCATCTTCTGTATATGTATTTTCCCACATTTCGAAATGGCCATTACAATCGGTAGTTACTACTGTTTCTTCATCATATGAATATATCCAAGGCCAGTAAATTGGCCATAGGCACAGGTATGGATATAAAATATCATGATAATTATAAAGTGCCTGACGCATGGAATTTAAAGAACCGGTTGTAATTGCCTGTAAAACATGCGTAGCTAATGGAGCTGGTTTGCTTGGAACGCTTTTGCTCATCATCATTGATTGTCTTTCAACAAGAGAATTTAATGGGAGGCTTATTTTTTTAAACTGACGATAAGGTCCGGGGTTAGGGCCTGGTCCATGTGGATTAAAAATGGGTGGCTGAATAGCAACATGTAAGTCTTTTAGTTTTTGGCTTATTTCCTGAATCACCCAATCCGGAATACGTTGATAGTAGATTGGAATATAAGGCCACACAAATTCGGTTTCTACTTCACAAATATGAACTCTCAAGTCACATAAAGGTAAGCTCACCGATTTTCCATCGATTACGAAATTTTTTGATACATGCCCTGTAATTAAACAGTTATTAAAAAACGGAGGATTAAAAACTCCGATAGGCAACTTGCTAATAACTAATTTACTGCCAATAAAATTTTTTACTGCATTGTATCCACCTATTTTAATAAGTGTAAGTTCATTTACTTTTCCAGCAGTATCCTTAGGAATACCATGGGCAATATAAACTTTACTGTGTCCTTCAAACTTACTTTTAGCTGATTTAAAGGTTGCAACATTTTCCTTAAATGGTACCGATTCATGCACTCTACCACCTTCATCAACCAAAAAGGCATGAAGGTTTTTTGTTTTTGTGTCTCCATGTTCTGTTTTTAAATGAACAGTAATAGGATCTGATTTTGTTTCTTTCATCTTTTATTTTTTTTATTGCCTACTCTATGTATTCGAATTTTCGGCTTCCTCCGATTATTTATTTATTATTTTAAAAAAGCTCCCATGTTATTGATGGTACTGCTACCGACAATGCTGTACCTGCAGCACTTCCTGAAAAAGTATGCCAGCCATCTGCTGATACATTACCACCACACCAAGTCCACATTGCATACCAGTGACTATGGTAAAAATTAAATTGCGGGTGCAATTTGGTGGCCGAATAATGACTCAACGGTCACTTCCTTTTTAAATCCATTGGTTTTGTTATTTTCCATTGTTATTAATTGTTATTTTTGCCTACTCTGTTTAGGATTTTCGGCTCACTCCTATTTTTATTTGCTTTTTTTTATTTCGTATGCAAATTCCCGAATATATTTTTTCATATACTAGGAGGTTCTCGCCCATTTTGAAGTGATTTTTTACCGAAATATATATGGGGTTTTTCCCGTATTAAAATGTGATAACACCCTTATTTTATTAGGATAAATAATATAAAATACGTGATATTAAAAGCTTTAACATAATCTACAACCGTAGATAAATTTTGAACATGTGGCAATTATTATATTTAAAATATACCTTCGTGAATAAATATTAATTTTTATAAAACAAAACATCATGAAAAACACTTCGCAAAAATTTTTACTTAGCAAAACAGAAATCGTTTTCAACAAAAAAAAATTGTTGGAGTCACTCAATTCGGCGGATGATTGTAATATCGTTGTTATTACAACATCACACTTTAATGTGGATAATGAAATTCAGATTTCACATCAAATTGCTCCTATGTTTATAGATAAGAAAACAGGAACAATGACAGCTTCTACAAAAGCGAATAAAAAAACAAACAACAACAGAATGGCTGCAAGCGCTACAATCAATGATGGCACAACCAATGGTGTTCAGCTCCCACCTTGTCCTTACCCTCCGGGTTGCGACACTAATTCTCTAATTGCGAGAGCAGAAAATGTTACTTCTAATTTAGAAGTGTAGTAAAAAATAAATTTTGTTTTATTCATTTGAAGAATAATGTTCCAGAGTATTTTGAAATATTTAGATTCTATTTCTCCTTCATTATTGCTTATATTTATTTTGACAGATAAAAAAGTAATGTGGAGGAGAGATTATCTTTTTTGGTTTATTGTTACTCAGGTTCTGTTAAATGGTGCCGCAAACATTCTGGAACAACTAAAAATAGAGAATCTGTATATTTATCATATAAATTGCGTTGTATCATTCACGGTCTTATCAGGATATTTCAGAAGTTTATTAAAATTTAAAAATATCAATTGGATAACCGGAATTATATATTTTTTATTTTTTATTTTTTTCGTTATAGATATAATTACATTAGAAAATTTCAACTCGTTCAATAGCTTTAGCTATGGAATTGTCAGCTTTATACTAGTAACGTATTCTTTTCTCTACTTCCTTGAACAGATCTTACGACCTACAACTACTGCAATAACAAGATCTAAAGACTTTTGGTTTGTAACGGCTATATTTACTTATTATGCAAGCAGTTTTTTTATTTTTATTTCATACAGTTGGTTAACTCGCGAGTATACAACGCATATATTTGCCGTAATTTGGAGAATACATAATGTGATAATTTTGATCATGTGTATATATTTATATATTGGCTTTAAATGTAAACCATCAAGATAAAATGGGCACAATAATAATTTTGGGTACACTTTTTTTATTGCTTATAACTTCCTTCCTAGTATTATTTGTTTTAATTCATCGCGACCAAAGTCGCAAAAATACTAGAGAAAAAGAAGAAATGAAGGAGGCCTACCAAAAAGAAATTTTGAAGGCACAATTGGAAATGAAAGAACACACCCTCCACACTATTTCGCAGGAGATCCATGATGGCATAGGTCAAATTCTTTCTTTAGCAAAACTAAATTTGAATACAATCAAGTTAGAGGAAAATAATCCAGCAGTATCTAAAATACTTGACGCGAAAGAATTAATTTCAAGGGCGATCCAAGATCTGCGGCATCTTTCAAAAACATTGAATTCAGATTTTCTGGGGCAACAAAAACTAACTGAGTCTGTCCGTTTTGAGTTGGAACATATCCAAAAAGCAGGGCATTATATTGCAACACTTGAAATAAAAGGCGATGAACGTCCACTTGATCCACAGAAAGAGCTTATTATCTTTCGTATAGCCCAGGAAAACTTTAATAATATTATTAAGCATGCTGGTGCAAAAAATATTTCAGTAATTTTGGATTATCAATCCGATTTGCTGAATATGAAAATAGAAGATGACGGAGCAGGTTTTCAAATCTCTTCTGTAAATACTAAAGGAATAAAAGAAAAGGGAACAGGAATAGGGAACATGTATCATCGGGCAAAATTGATTGGAGCGGAATTTTCGATAGACAGTCAGTTAGACAAAGGAACAATAACCCAGCTTTCATTAACCACATAGCCCCAATACAAATGCAAAAGGAAGAAGAAATAAAAGTAGTTATTGTAGATGACCACAAACTTTTCCGGAAAGGAATGGCAGGTCTGCTTGGTAATTTTAAGAATTGCAACGTACTATATGAAGCAAATAATGGTGAGGAACTTACGCGACATATTTCTGCTAAAAACTGTCCGGATATTGTGATACTGGATATTAATATGCCGGTAATGGATGGTTACGAAACCGCGACTTGGTTGAAAAAAAATTTCCCTAAAATGAAGATACTTGCTTTATCTATGAATGATTCGGAAGAGGCTATAATTAAAATGCTTCGCGCCGGTGCTAATGGCTACATTCTGAAAGATGCAGAGCCTGAAGAATTGCAAATGGCACTAAAAGAAGTTATGAATAAAGGCTTTTATCATTCGGATATGGTAAGTGGGGCATTGATAAATAACATTAATAAAGAAACAGATAACGCTTTAAAGAATAAAGAGCTTCCACAATTAAATGAAAGAGAAAATGAATTTTTAAAGTTGGCCTGTACCGAACTTACCTATAAAGAAATTGCAGATAAAATGTTTGTAGCTCCAAGAACCGTTGATGGATACAGGGAAGCATTGTTTGAAAAATTAAATGTAAAAAATCGGGTAGGATTAGTGTTGTATGCCATTAAACATAAAAAAGTAAAAATTGGCTAATGTTCTTTAGAATTTTATTAAATATTTACAGGCTCAAAATATACGCTTAATTAAAAAGTTTATTTTAAAACATAATATTAGTACTTCTTCCTCCCGCATCTT
The DNA here is from genome assembly GCA_038258655.1 of Bacteroidia bacterium. GTDB lineage: Bacteria > Bacteroidota > Bacteroidia > 2-12-FULL-35-15 > 2-12-FULL-35-15 > 2-12-FULL-35-15. Next base: position 2,443 of record JBBSPS010000107.1, on the reverse strand, counting down.
CTTTAACTAAACCTTCTTTTGATTAAACCCTGAATATCACGTAAAGCTGTGAAAGAAGGGAATGGTTTAGTGGACTTTGGAATTCGGCAAAAGTCTTTGATTATCCTTTTGTTTTTTCTAATGCGTAATTTGGGTTTATGCAATCAATGGCTTTAGAAAGGGTTATCTTACTAAAGTGGAAGAATTTGAGGTTTTACTTTTTTCTCATATAAGTAAAATCATAATTGGTCGTCCAACTACTACCTCCATCGACTGAAGTTTCATTAAATTGCCTAACCTGATTTACTCCTTGATTAAAAAATATAAAACGTCCTATAGTTTTTAGCCCTTTTGCATCCGTTGACTCAAAAGTAAAACGCATTGCATTGTTGGTGTATTCACCATTTACAAATTCTTGAATTCCGCCTGCATAATTGCCTGCCCAACTTTGCTTCCATTTATTTGTTATGGGATCAATAAAATTTATGCTTTTTCCATTACTATTAGGGCTTTCCCAGTTTTCTAATAAGGCACAACCACCTGAAATTATTTGAATTAAACTGTGTCCGGCATATTGTTTCGTATTAGTAACAAATACATCCCATTCACCAACCCAAAAATCAAATTCTCTTGCCTGCTTGTTCGACATACAGGGGTTAGCATTCAAATATGTTTTTTCTTTTAGCTTAATAAACTCGTCCATTTTTTTAAGGTTTTTAAATTCTGTAAGTGTATCCAGTTCTTTAGTATTGTTATATCCTGATGTAACAGCGCTATCGAGAGCAACAAGAGCATTTTTATTATCATTCGTTAATGCTAAAACTCGTGACAATCGAACATATATTATCGGCTTTAATGCTGGAAATTGTTTTTGAGAAATTGCTTTCCTGTAACATTTAATCGCATCACTATAAAACTTTAAATTAAAATTTGAATAACCTAGTCGGTTCCAGGCAAGTGAATTATTAGTGGTATCGGTCAAAACAGATTCATAAACCTGCTTTGCTTTTTTCCAATTTTGTGCTTGAAATAAAGAGTCGGCTGTTTTAATAGTATACTTCGCATTGTTTTGAGATACGGCTTGACCTTTAGCTAGATTGAAAATAAATACGCAAAAAAATATTATTTGATATGCTTTAAACATTTGTTTGAATATTATTTTGTCAATTTTTCTAAATTTTCCTTTGCTCTTGGATTTTCAGGCTTTAATTTCAAAGCTTGCTTATAACATTTAATAGCTTCTTCTTTATTATTCTGTAATTGATACACATCGCCCATGTCGTTCCAGGCAACGATTATATTTGGAAAAGATTTGGTGTAGTATTGGTAAAGGGCCAAAGCTTCATCACTTTTTTTCTCTTCAAGAAGAACCCGACCAACATTCAGCAATACCATATCATCATCAATTTTAAGACTCTCTTTTTTAAGTTCAGTTTCTAAAGATTTTGTTTTGGTAGTGATTAGTATATTATAAATTTTCTTTTCAATTGGACCTTGAAACTTTTGTTTTTTTGCAATTGCATCTCGTTCTATTTTCCCTTTAAAATAAAGTTGTGTAACATTCGGAAGAACCATACTCGTGTTTATTGAACTTTCATTTGTAATCATATAAAATACCAATCCTTCTTCAGGCAAGCGAACAATACGTGCATAATAAATCCCATTACTACCGCCATTACTAATCATTTTTGTTTTTCTTGCGCTTTTTGAAATATTGCAACCGTAACCAAAGAATGATTCACCTCCATTACCTTCTTCTTGAATATGAGAAGTAAACATTTTTTGAATACTTGATTCTTTTAAAACGGTGGCATTCGTAAAAGAGTTTAGCCATAGCTCCATTTCATTAAGACTGACCTCTAATCCTCCGTTTGCTTTTAAATTCCAATAAGGGCCACCACCTGCTTTTGTAAAGTGATCTTGGTGAGTTCCCCAACTTTTGCCATCTTAATATCCGATTGCGATTGTATCATTCAACGCGGAAGGAAAGTGGTAACCAATATTTTTTATGCCGATTGGTTCGAAAACATTTTTTCTTAAGTATGCCTCGTAATCTAGCCCTGAAACCCTTTCAATAATAATTCCTAGAATACTCATACCTACATTTGTATAAACAGCCTTTTCTCCCGGATTAAAAGCCAATGGTTCAGAAAATGCTCTTTTTAAAAATTCTTCTGTATCGATTTTTTCATAATCCCCTCCATCTTTTGTTAGAAATTCGTGAAACCCTGAAGAATGTGTAAGTAGTTGATGAATGGTGATTTTGGATTTATCAGCCGGAATAGAAGAAAAGAATTTTACTAGTTGGTCGTCAAGCGATAATTTATTTTGTTCAACCAATTTCATTATACCAGTGGCTGTAAAAGCTTTTGTTATGCTGCCAATTGATGCAAGTGTTGATGGGCTAAATGCTATTTTCTTTTCTTTATCGGCAAATCCGTAGCCTTTACAAAAAATTTCCTTT